>CAYMXZ010000322.1:0-3581 GCA_964394475.1 uncultured Caldithrix sp.
TATTTTCTTATATTCTGAGTGGTTATTAAAAAAATCCCACAATCTTTTTGATCCTGGTCCCTTCATTTTAGCAATTTCAGATGCTAAATTATATGACCGATCCGGATTGGCATCATTTGCAGCGATTAACAAACCAGAACAATCATATCCCAAATCACAACCCTCAATGCCCAATTGTGCATAGGTTGTCTGTGCAGTATATAACATCTTAGACATGTTATCAATATTTTCTTTAGTTGTGGTTGAAATAAGCTCGTCATTCGGATGTTTGCCACCCCAAAAATACCTATATTTTCCATCTATAGCCATGATAAATTTAGTAATATCCTTCCCGCTTTCGCCATCGTGATCGAAATACTTTATAGAATTATTAAAACAGAAATTATATGAAGACCAGGAAGGAAATGATTTAGGATCCACACTCAGCCATCTCCCAATCCCAGGATCGTAGTACCTTGCACCAAAATACATCAATCCAGTCCCCCGGTCCCGCTCCTGGCCAGTATAATCAAAATGCGTATCCTCATAGGAACCAGTCTGAGAAGCAATCTCCCCAAATGAATAATAGTTGGCACTCCAGCCGGAACTGGTCAGGGCTTGAGCCGAACCCAAATGGTCGTTCAGGTAATAATCAATGGTTTTGTCGGAAGTGAATTTTAACCCTCCCTCTATCTTTTTTATAGCTGGTTATGTCCGAAAAGTTTATGATATATCCGATTCTCTGAACAAGGTTTTGTCACATAATACTTCTCAAAATAAATAATTATCTTTACCGATACTAAACGCTAATCATATTTTAATATAAGTTGTCTTCGTTAAAAAATTAAATAAACTAAAATATTTTATTTGATTTATCTCTAATTGTATAGGAAAAATAAAAGTAAGAATCCCAAAAAATCTAAAGATTTCATTTAAACTAAAAAAATTAACTGGTATGGTATATAAAGCTCCGGCTATCATGAAATTTAGTAAGAAATAAAACTTTTTAGAAGGACTGGTAGATTTTACATCGACTAATTTAATCTTTACAATTGTCTCACCTACCGTTTGAGGGATGTTAAAAAATATCGTTGATATAATAATAAGAAGATAAATGAAAGAAGCTCGCTCAAATAAATTAAACCATTCGGACAATTCTTTATTTCCAATAGTCACAAAATATCCCACCGAAAAAACAATAAAAAAATCTATAATTTTTGAATAAATAACTTTGAGTAACATATAAGATTTCCTCCTCTGAATAATAGTTATCTCGGTGGCGCTTGGTTCTCTGCACTCCATCTAGCACTAAGCTCAACAGTATTCTGACTTCGCTTACTATTTCTCGCATCGGAAAAACCAGAATTTTCTAAACAATTGTTCTCTGGAATTTGGGCCTTTTTCTGTCTTTCTAAAGCCTTTAAAAAATTAATAATATCTTCAGCAGACGAACCATTTGAAATTAATATCGATAAATCCCGAATTACCTCATTTTGTCCTAACCCCGTTATTCCTTTTAAACCCATTACATCATAAATCAATTGCGCGGCTTCAGCGGCTGAATCATTTCGGAGAATATCATTGATAATTTCACGAACCATTTTAAATTCGTTAAGCTTCATCCCATCTGGAGTTTGAGCTGCAAGTATAATATTTGTGATGTTTGTTCCAGCTTGAAAACAATAGTACGTAAAATAACCATAAGAAATGAAAAAAGCAGGAATTGACACGGGTGATGATCCCCCTGCAGAATAAACTTCACTTCCTCCCGCAGCAATCATAGTATTCAAACTAAGTCCAATTGCCCCCATATCTATCAGAAATTTAAAACTGTGTTTAACAACAGCTTTTTTGTCAATTTGACCATCAATATCAATTCTGTTTATGGAATTATTTTTACAATAATTGTAAGGATTCATAGATAAATTACTAATTGATTCCGGATCCACACTCAGCCACCTCCCAATCTCCGGATCGTAGTATCTTGCCCCAAAATACATCAATCCAGTCCCCCGATCCCGCTCCTGACCGGTATAATCATATCTGGTGTCTTCCGGTGAACCAGTCTGACTGGCAATTTCTCCAAATGGATAGTAGTTGGCGCTCCAGCCTGAATTGGTCATGGCTCGAGTGTAACCAAAAACAAGTTCAATCTTTTCAGGGTGACCATTACGATCATTCATCGGCTTTTCCAGATTAATCATGACCAGGTACTGACTGTTTCTCTAAATGGTAGATTACCAAATCTTTTTCAAAATTATGATTAATCTTATTTTTAAAAAATTCTTATACTAATCCATACAAATTATCGTATTTCTATCAATGGTCCCAAAAATTTCCTGTTTTTTTTCTGAAGAAAGAAATACCACGATAATCTTCATCGTCAATTTTTTTCATTTACTTCTGGCAGGAAATCAACATAACAAATATCAAAGACAATATCCAGAGTAGATTTTAGGACCCCAGTTTTTTTGTCTTTGTGGTCGGGAATAATCAATAAAAAAAACATCACCGTCGAAATCACACTGATCATCAAATCTGGTATATTGATTATTATGACCAAAAAAAATAGGATCATGGTCAAATTCTTCAGAAATATCTTTTTTAAAACATTTCTACCTGGCGAAATTGAGACAGCTCTAATCTTGAATACTCCTTCGCCAAAGGTATTGCCTCCGGTCGTTAAAATTAAAATGCTAGTATGAAGAAAGTAAAGAAAAATCATTAAATACAAAAGACTCTTGAAGGAATATGGATATTTCAAAGCCACCAGTAGAACCGGTATAATTGCAATTACCGCATCAATGATAACGGCCATAAACCTTTTTAGGATCATGGTATTCTCTCCAATATTTTGAAAAGGTATTTTTTTTTCAAAAATTTCAATTATATCATTTCACTTTTTGATACATCCCACCATCTTTCATCTAAAGGTGAGTGCCTTTTAGTTTTATTTTTCTGCTTTTGACCATCCTTCGATTCATTTTCATTTTCATTTTTTTGTTTTTCTTCACAATCCTTCAAAAAATCCTGGATAATTTTATTGGTTTGTCCTGTTACCTTTATGGATTGTAAAATTAGCCGTATATCATCGATTGACATTCCAAACCTTGACATAATATCTAACGCATTCATTCCCGTATGCCAGGCCATAATAACTAAAACCACTACTTCTGCAACGATATGATTTACACCTGCCTCTATTAATGCCCTTTCCAATACACTCCGATCTAAATCATGATTTCCCTTATCATATTTTAAACCGACGCCTATTTGGGTAATTCCAAATACTATCGAAAATTCATTCAACATTAAAAAATAAGAAAATCTATACGGGAATATTTTAGATCCATAAGCGATAGAGCTGCCAACCGCCATTCTTCTATAATAGCGTGTTGTAACCAATAACCCAAAAAAACCCGAAAGTGTACTTATAGAACCACTTATTATCAAACTAATATCAGTACTACCATATATATCAATTCTATTCAAGGCATTATTGTGACAGTAATTATAAGGATTTATGGATAAATCCATAATAGCTAAAGGATCCACACTCAGCCACCTCCCAATCTCCGGATCGTAGTATCTTGCCCCAAAAT
>CAYMXZ010000323.1:0-3541 GCA_964394475.1 uncultured Caldithrix sp.
AAAAGGACGTACACGGTGAACCTCGTAAAATTGTTGAGCTTCTTTTTCCTTTAAGCGCAGCATCCGCATCGCCAGAATATGAAAGCCGGCCTTTTCGATTCGCTGAATGACTTCTCCGGCATGTCTATTCGCCACACATTCGGGTTTGATGAGTGTAAGCGTTCGTTCTTTCAATGATCCTCCATCTCTTTTAGTCTTCAAGGTTTGCTTTCACTTCTTCGGCCAGTTGAAAACCCAACTCCAGTGCTTTCAAATTAAGCTGTTCAGTTCCTTTAGGGACGCGATTTAAAACTGCTTTTTCCAGCGATTTTCGGCTGACCACTCCGCTAACTCCCACCAGAGCGCCTAAAGAAATGATATTGGTAGTCATCACCCGCCCCATTTTTTCGCGTGCGGAACGAACTAAAGGTAAAGAAATTGATTTTACCGGTGGGAGATGTTCAACGGCATCTGCGTCCACCAACAATAGTCCTCTGTCTTTAAGATCATGATAATATTTATCACACGATTCCTGGTTTAAAGCCAGCAAATAATCCAGGCGAGTAGTTTTAGGAAATAGTATTTCGCTGTCGCTGATAATCACTTCGCTTTTGCTCGCTCCGCCGCGAGCTTCTGGACCGTAGCTCTGGGTTTGTACGGCATTCTTATTGTCATATATAGCGGCGGCTTCAGCCAGGATCAATCCCGCCAGAATTAAACCCTGCCCACCAGAGCCGCTCAGACGAATTTCAATCTTCTGTGGCGGGTTGCTCCTGGTCACGCTTTTTTTCTTCTGATTCATTTTCGGCCTTTATCTTGCTTTGCATTGCTGCTTGACTCTGCATTTGATATTTTTCAATTATTTTCTGGTATTCCGCGGTAAATTCGGATTTGGGCTGGTGATGGAGCACTCCGATGAGAAATTTATCTTTCAATTCTTCGGGTGAATATTTTGATTTTTGGGCAACCGGAATGGCATTTTCTTTATAGTATTTCAACATGTCAGCGGCATCGCCCCGTTTGTTCCATTTACCCTCATAGGTTGGACATTGAGAATAAATTTCCACCAGCGAAAATCCTTTATTTTCTAACGCCTGTTGAATCAAGCGATCCATGGCCGGTACATGATAAGCAGTGGTTCGTGCCACAAAACTTGCTCCGGCAGCAATAGCCAATTGAGAAATATCAAATGGATGCTCAGGATTCCCGCTACGGGCTGTTGAACCCCTCCCACCATAAGGGGTAGTCGGTGAAACTTGTCCTCCAGTCATCCCATAAATGTTATTGTTCATCAGAATGACGGTTATATCAATATTGCGCCGAGCAGCGTGGATGAAATGATTGCCACCAATGGCAATCGCATCTCCGTCCCCGGTTACCACGATCACCGGAAGCTCCGGTTTGGCCAGTTTCAAACCAGTGGCATAAGCAATCGGTCGCCCATGCAAAGTATGAAGAGTATTAAAATCCACATAAGCCGTCATTCGACTGGAACAACCGATCCCGCTAACCATTACCACACTGTCTTTATTGTAATTCATTTTATCTATGGCGCGAATGAGAGAACCCATAACAACTCCGTGTCCGCAACCGGGACACCATACATGGGGAAATTGTTTTTTGGCCCGCAGATAGTTAAAGACTAAAGGCTGATTCATTCCCGTGCCTCTTTGATTTTACTGATGATTTGATTGGGAGTGATCGTCTCCCCATCATAACGATTAATGCCATAAATTTTTTTATGATAGCATTCTACTTTACGAATTTCTTCTATCAACTGACCCTGATTGACTTCTGCGACAAAAATCCTATCGACCTTTTTTATAATTTGTGCCAGTTCTTTCTCCGGGAAAGGCCAGATGGTGATCGGGCGAAAGAAGCCGACCTTGCGCCGATGAGCACGCAAATATTTGACGGCTTCCTTGGCGGCTCGCGAAGCGGATCCAAATGAAATAATCAAAGTATTCGCATCCTCGGTGTAAAGTGTTTCATAATCCACAATGTCGGCCGTGGCCCGCAGAATTTTGTCACGCAGTTTATTTAATTTGCTGGCAATTTCATTCTCTTTGTTCGTGGGAAATCCCATCTCATCATGCGTCAAACCGGTGATGTTGTAACGATATCCGGTGCCAAAAGGAGCCATGGGAGTAATAAAATCTGTGGTCACTTCATAGGGCTTGTACCACTGGGGAGGGACAATGGGCGTCACGCGATTTTCAATATGAAGTTCAGAATAATCCGGTAATACGACTTTTTCTCTCATGTGGCCAATCGTTTCATCCATCAGCAGGATTACGGGCACTCGATATTTCTCGGCTAAATTGAAAGATTTGATAGTGAGATAAAAAGTTTCTCGCACCGATTCCGGTGCCAGAGCAATCAGATAGTGATCCCCATGAGTACCCCAGCGAGCCTGCATCACATCCGCCTGGGAAGTTTTGGTCGGCAGACCGGTGCTTGGTCCGCCGCGCATCACATTGACAATGACCACTGGAATTTCGGCCATACAGGCATACCCAATTCCTTCCTGCATCAGTGAGAATCCCGGACCGCTGGTGGCGGTCATTGCCTTCAGACCGGCCACACTGGCACCCGTGATGGCGCAGATGCTGGCAATTTCATCCTCCATCTGGATAAATTTACCACCCACTCGCGGAAGTTTTTCACTCATGGCTTCCGCAATTTCGGTGGAAGGGGTAATGGGGTAGCCAGCGAAAAATCGACAACCCGCCGCGATGGCACCCTCGGCACAAGCTTCATTCCCCTGAATAAAAAGTACTTTTTCTGGCATGTAAACCCTTACTCTGTTTTGCCTTGTTTTTCTATTGCTTTCGGAGCTTTACGAATTTCCCCAACTACCAGAATGGCAAAATCTGGACAATGAAATTCACAGATCTTACAACCGGTACACGTTTCGGGATATTTAATGTATACTTTGCCTTCTTCATCTGCTGCTATCGTTCCCTGCGGACAAAGTTCATAGCAAATCCCGCATGCTTTACACCACTTCTGATAGATAACCAACATGTCGGAACGGCGGCTTCTTTCAATGGATTTCTGGGTAAGTTCATCTTTTAACCGCTGTACCGCATCATCTTCCATTATTTCTCCGTTCTTGATCTTTAATGAGTTGTCAATTTACGAAATTGGGCAATTTTTTTCTATGACTTTTTCAAAATACTGGCGACGGTTTTCCCAATATCGGCCGGGCTCATGCAAACCTTGATACCCGCTCTTTTTAAGGCTTTTATTTTTTCAGCTGCTGTTCCTTTCCCACCGCTGATAATCGCACCGGCATGCCCCATCCGGCGTCCCGGGGGTGCCGTTTGTCCGGCAATGAACGCCACCACCGGTTTTTTAAAGTGTTTTTTAATCCAGGCCGCCGCTTCTTCTTCAGCCGTTCCTCCAATCTCACCAATTAAGACTACCGCTTTCGTTTCCTTATCGTTTTTAAAAAGCTCCAATGCATCTATAAAACGGGTGCCAATAATCGGATCACCCCCAATTCCAATACAGGTGGATTGTCCCAATCCGGCGCGTGTAATCTGATCAACTGCTTCAT
>CAYMXZ010000324.1:0-3529 GCA_964394475.1 uncultured Caldithrix sp.
CTACCATCCCGGTATAATCTCCAATGATAATCACCACCTGATGACCCATTTCCTGAAATTGTCGCAATTTGCGGATGCCAACCGTGTGCCCGAGGTGAATGTCGGGGGCGGTAGGATCAAACCCTTGTTTGATGCGCAATGGTTTATTGGTGCGGCGGCTCATTTCTAATTTATTTTTTAATTCATCCAGCGGCAGCAGCTCCACTGTTCCGCGAGAAATAATTTCCAACTGTTTTTCTACTGGTAAAAATTGGCTGGCCATTACTACCTGCTCCTACTTGATCTTAAATTGCTTTTGCATTCGCTTTAATTCACGCTCCTGTTCGCGACGCGCAATAGTCTCGCGCTTGTCATATTCCCTCTTACCTACTGCGATACCCAATTCTAACTTGGCGATTCCATTTTTAAAATAAATCTTTAGAGGAACCAGCGTTATACCTTTTTCCACTACCTTGCGATGAATACGCTTGATTTCATCCTTGTGCAGTAACAATTTCCGTTGACGCTCTGGCTCATGTTTTCGGTAGCTGGCATTTTTGTAATCGCCAATGTTTAATCCAATTAACCAGACCTCATTATCTTGAATCCGGGCATAACTATCCTTAAAATTGCAGCGCCCTTCCCGTAAGGCTTTTACTTCACTGCCCATCAAAACCAGACCGGTTTCAACTTTCTCCAGAATCTGATAATTGAAGAACGCTTTCTTATTGGTCGCTATGATTTTTATGCCTTCGGACATATTTTACGATATTCCTGAATTTATTTGATAAAAATAGTTATGAAGAGCAGGCTATTCAAGAGCATTTTATATTATTGTTTCTCATAATTTTGTCAGACTATTCTTATTCAGGTTCCCGATAAATACTCAGGAAAATCTTTTGCCGGTCATTCTTCAAGATGGAGGAATTCTCTAATTACCAATTTTAATTGTAATTTATCAAAGAATAATTTCATAAACCCCTACTGTTAATATCTGCAGAATTCACCTACCCGGCTGATAACTATTTTTTTGGGATGGAAAGAGAAATGAAAACATTTTACCTCCTGGCTGAAAGTTTCTCAGCGGTGTGTTGTCTAAATAATTGCCATATAATATCTGATCCAGGGATAGAGCAATTATATTCCATTTTACTTTTTGACATTCTGCAGAGAATTGTTTAATTTAAGGGCAAACAAAGTTGAGAATGGTATGGAAATCCAACTTGAGAGTAAAAAGGAAAATGGGATATTGGTACTGAGCGTTAAGGATGGCGAGATTAATCATAATAACTCGGCCTCGCTCAAAGAAAAAATTTTTCTCGAGATCGCGGATGGCAATAACAAGATCATTCTTGATCTGCAGAAGGTAAAGGAAATGGATAGTTCAGGTTTGGGGGCTTTGCTGTTCGGGAAAAGACAGGCGAATAATTCTGGCGGAAATATCGTGCTGGTTTCGGTTCAGCCAGCCGTGCAGTCCATGCTGCGCATCGCCCAACTCACGCGAGTCTTTGAAGTATATGGGACCGTTAAAGAAGCGATTAAATTTTATAAAAAATAAGAACCATTTCTATCCCTGCCAGTATAACCAATAAATTATTTTTGTATAGATAAAATTATCCAGTCGAGTATCATGTGAATGGAAGACAAAGATAAAAAAGTTTTGTACATTACCCTTTCCATTTCAGTTCTTTTGCACTTGATTGGATTGTTCCTCATATCCGGATTTGATCTTTTAGCCTTTTCAGCCAAACCGGCACCCGAGCCTGCTGAACCAATGGAACTGGTTTTTGAACAACCCAATCCCCCTGTCAAAACACAGGAAAATATTCCCGAGAAATTTTATGAACTCGTGGAAAATCCGAATGCCAATAAACAACAGCCTCAGGAGAGTGATATGCTGTCCACGGCCGCTTCTCTCTCGCAAGCCCCGGCCATTGTTCCCGGTCAATTGCGGGCCGTTCCGGGGAGTGAGACCGAAGAAAAAAACGCCACTCGGTCGGTTGAAGAATCTCCCGCCCGGACTGAAAAGATGCAGGAGGCTCTGGAGAAATCGGTGCTGGCATTCAAGGAAAATCGAAATTTCGATCGCTCCGCTTTGACTGGTAAGTCAGAGCCTCCCAAAATGGATGAGACTGCACCATCTGGCGAAACCCGAGGTGAAACATCTCACCGGCCAAAAGGATTTAATGCGGATCTGGTAGGTGATTTTGCTCTGAGCACTTATGAGTGGGAATGGGCGCCGTATTGGTTAGCTTTTAAACGAAAATTAAACCGGGTATGGTACGCTCCTCCGGCTTACTATGAACTCGGATTGATCTATGGTCATACCATTCTGCGGTTTAAAATCAGCCGTGATGGAAACATTTCTGATCTGGAAGTATTGCGACAGGTAGGGCATTCATCCCTGCAAATGAGCTCAGTGAGTGCCATCCAGGCCGTTTTTCCTTTCTTACCCCTACCCTCTAATTTCCCGGACGACTATCTGGAAGTCACGGTGAAAATGATTTATCCTAATCTCCGGGAATTGAACTTATCGCAGTCCAATGAGTGACCAGATCTTAATATTCGAGAGTAAAATTCATTTGAAAATAAATCAGGCGAGAGGCATCTATGGTGGATATTTTTGTAAAAGGCGGTTGGGTGATGTACCCGCTGCTGCTGAGTTCGATTGTGGGCGTGGCAGTGGTCATTGAAAGATTCTGGTATCTGCGAAGAAGAAAAATTCTGATTCCGGAAATTATCTCCGTGCTCGATCAGATTAAATCTCCCTCTGATTTACATCTGGTAAAATCGATATGTGATAAATTCAGCGGCCCTTTTTCCCGCATTGTTCAAACCGGCATCAATAATCGGGATCTACCGCCGGATGAATTGCGGATTTTAGTGGAAGATGAAGGGAGGCAGGAAGTACGGGTTTTGCAGCGAGGACTGGTTACTCTGGAAACGATTGCTGCTATTACCCCTTTGCTGGGATTATTGGGAACCGTTCTGGGAATGATTAAAGTGTTCAATGTGATCGAAAGTCTGGGAGTTGGCCAGGCGAAAGCGTTATCGGGAGGAATTTCGGAAGCCCTTATTACGACTGCCGCCGGTCTCATTATCGGAATTCCCATGTATATTGCCTTTAATTATTTTAATAACCGGGCCGAGGCTTTTGTCCTCGATATGGAAAAATATGTAATCATACTCCTTAATAAATTAATTCGCTTTACTCACAAAAATGAGAGTGAATTAATAGATCAACTCAACCTGAGAGGTAAATGAGCGATCCTGAAAATGATGGAATGAAATTTTTCGAGTGAGTGAATTCAAAGGATTTTCGCTGGTATTCGACCAATCAATATTCTCTTTATCTCTATGAATTTCATTAAAGTATGAAATAAACTATGTTGGATTTGCGTGATGGATGTGATTCATTTTTGCTTCATGGCCAAATATTCATGCGTTAAGGCAGGTAGATAACATGAAACGAATTTTATTAATTAGCGTATTGGCAATCCTGCAACTCACCAGTAGTTGTGTTCGTCACTATACACCCCAATCTTCCTGG
>CAYMXZ010000325.1:0-3526 GCA_964394475.1 uncultured Caldithrix sp.
GTCTAAAGTTAAATCTGGCATTTGCCCAAATCGAACATGACTTTCTGTATTTTAAAAATTTTGTGCGCCATGCCGATGGCTCATGGTGTACTCATACCCCACCGCAGGCCAGTTTTGTAGCTTATCTCAATAACGATCTCAATAAAATTCTATTAGAAAATGCTCCACGCTGGGAGACCGGTGGAGATCCAAATATTACGGGAATGGGAGTGTTTGGTGTAGAGCTGGGAAACTTTATGAATCCAGCGGTGCAGGTGGGGGATAGTGTTTTCTTTCGCTTTACCTGCCTGGCAAATGAAAGTGCGGAGCAGGGAGTGCTATCGGCGCTAATCACCGGAATCCCGTTTTATTACTTTCCCACTACTCTATATTTACAACCACACATTTTACCGGACCCTCCGCAAGCACTGAGTCTGCTGATCAATCCGAATGGCTATCGGCTATTAACCTGGAATTC
Source organism: uncultured Caldithrix sp. (assembly GCA_964394475.1). Taxonomy (GTDB): domain Bacteria; phylum Calditrichota; class Calditrichia; order RBG-13-44-9; family RBG-13-44-9; genus RQOF01. The sequence goes on from CAYMXZ010000325.1 coordinate 458, forward strand.
TCAGCCGAATACCAGTTATGACGTTTATCGATGCGAAATTGCCGATACTGTTTTTAACGGGCAATCGAGACGACAATATGAACGAATTGGCCAGAATATTACCAGTGGAGAATTTTATGATACTACGCTATCTACCAGAGCCCATGCGTATATCGTGATTCCGCAACGCTCCGGAAAATATGGACCACATTCCGAAGAAGTGACCGATTTTCCAGATACTCCTCAGCAAGTGGAAGCCGCCGTCGCCTATGCTAATCCTTACAAAGTGGCCATCAGCTGGATGATGCCGGGATCTACGGTAGACCTGCACTTCGGCATCTATCGCTCCCAGCAGAGTGGTTTTGGAGTGGATTCTCTTAGCTGGGTGGGCGAAACAACTGATGTATTTTGGTTAGATTCACTGGTAGTTGAAGGTCAAACTTATTTTTATCGGGTAGTCGCTTATAACCAAATTAATATTCCCAGCTCTCCTTCTGAAGAAGCAGAAGTAACTGTCACGCCTTTCGCAGGTGGCCTTCCTGATTTAGACATCCTTTTTATTGCAAGATCTCCTAAATATCCGCGCTTTGAAGTGGAATATGAACCTTCTGGATATAATCCTCATCTAAAACCAGGAACTGAACTGTTGAAACACTATCCTGATCCTGGGGAATTAATGAAATATACGGCCGTTATCCGCAACAGCGGTGGGGGTACAGTGGAAGGGTATACTATTAATTGGATGGTAGATTCAGTTTTAGTTCAGAGTGAAATCAGAGACCGATTATTCCCCCGTCAGAGATTTCATTCCCGGTTATACTGGCCCTGGAATCCAGCGGGACAAAAAATAAGCTGTTATATTTTACCTGTCATCCCCATCACTGAAGTCACGACTTTAAATAATCACTTAACTATTCGTTCCAATGCGCTATCATTTCAATTTCACGCTGAAGAAAATATTTTGAAGCTATTCGAATCATACCCCAATCCACTGGGATCTTATGTGTTTGAAGACTGGGCTCAGGTTCATGTTGGTCAAATTAATCAATTCTTTGCCCAGGCGATTTATCCAACGGTCTCACCCAATGGTATATTGGAAGCGGTTTTTCTGGACACCGTCTGCTATTATGAAAATGGCGCTTTATCTTCAGGAGGAACGCATGCCCCGGAGAGCGTTTTATGGGATGGGCAATGGGGCTTCACTGGGGATGAGAGCGCCCTCAATTATTTTTTATGGGTTATCAATCAAAGCAATGGGATGGATTGGGCTTTGCTGCATGAACTTGGTCATCTGATTGGTTTAATCGATCTGTATCAGATGGATGTTCATCAACCGCAGTTTCGGGTGATTGAACCCCGCACCGGTCAAACACCGCCTTTAACACCCATCGCCTGGGAAGCTCTCTATTATTGTAGCCGTAATGATTATTTGATGCATAGTCATTATGAGAATGGTTTCTCTGATCATTCGGCGGGCGGCTTACAACGAAATTTGAGTAAGCGCCGTGGTTATTTTGGAGACTATCTGGCCGATATTCCGCTGGAAAATACTCTGCACATCAAATATCCGAATGGAAGCCCGGTTCGGAACGCCGAAATCTGGATTTATCAGAAACAGGATAATGTGATCCCCAACCTTCCGAAATTCAAAGGATTTACCGATAGTTTAGGTTTTTACACCTTTCCACATCGAACCGATTCACAGTATGCGGGCGGAATTACGGTAAAATCTCCCTTTTCAACTATCTACAGTGAGGATCCACATGTGGTAGGGACTAATTCAACTTTATTCCTCAGGGTCGTAAAAGGTGATAGTGTGGGATATCGATTCTTTGACATCTGTGATTTTAACGTGGCTTATTGGTCGGGGAACGTAACCGCCGCTACTTATCCTCTGGTGGTCGAAAAATGGTTTATAATCCCGGAATCAGGTGTTGAAACTTCCGACCAAATAGTTCCCTCATCATTTAAGTTATTCCAGAATGTTCCCAATCCGTTTAACCCGCTAACGACTATCGAATATCATTTACCAAAATCGACCGAAGTATTGCTATCGATTTTTGATGTGACAGGCCGAGAAGTAATAACCCTGGTTCAGTCTAATCAACCGGCCGGTGTTTATAAGATTCAATGGAATGGTCAAAATGTAACCGGACAACCGGTGGCCAGTGGAATTTATATCTATCGGCTGCAGGCCGGAGATTTTTACCAATCTAGAAAAATGATATTGTTGAAGTGAAATATTCTTAACTTCATTACTCAAAAGTTATCTAGTCTGGAGTTTATAATTGAAAGGATTTATATGAAAATACAAATACGAATTTTATTTATCATGACAATAATGCTGTTTCTATATCTTCCCTTACCAGCACAGGAAGGTAGTGATTATGTGTATTTTAAAAATTTTGTGCGGCATGCCAATGGTCAATCCTGCACTCATGTACCTCCGCTCACCAGCTTTACAGTTTATTTAAACAATGACCAGAGCAAAATATTAACTGAAAATGCTCCGCGCTGGGATACAGGTGGTGATCCGAATATTCCCGGCAACGGTACTTTTGGAATTGAACTGGGAAATTTTCGGGATCCGGCCATTCAGGTTGGAGATAGTGTTTTTATCTCCTTCTGCTGCACAAGTACCGGACAACAGGGATTATTAAAATCGATGATACCATCTATTCCCTGGTATTATTTTCCAAGCTTCCTTACTTTACAGGTCCAGAATATGCCACCTGCACCTCAGAACATCATTCTTACCCGCGATAGTTTAACTGCCCATCGGCATTTGAGCTGGGCGTCATATCCTGGAGTAACCGTTAAAATCTATCGTCGTGCCTATAGCGATACGCTGACTGATGGCCGACCGCGAATGCTTTATGAATTGATCGTCTCCGGGATAACGGAAAATAGTTATACCGATACCACCTGCTTACCGAATGAGCGCTATGGATATATTCTTTATATGGTTTCTAACGAAGGTATAATAAGTCCGCACTCGGAAGAGGTGAATGAGAACCCTTATGTCTATCCTGGCCTGGATCTTACGATTAAGTATATTGCACGCTTGCCGCGGATTCCCTATGTATGGGG
>CAYMXZ010000326.1:0-421 GCA_964394475.1 uncultured Caldithrix sp.
CGTTTTGAATGGATTGAGAGAAAACAGATGACAAAAAAGAAAATAAAAAAAGAAAAAATGGGATTAATCTCATGTTTGATCTTCCTTTAAGTATTTTCCTAACGCCAGAGCTAAATTCAAAGCAAATTTTATTACCAGGTTTTCTTGTTCACATTCCACTTCTTCTCATCCTGTTTAATAAATTTTATCATTATTGCTTTCGCTTCAAAATTTAGATAGGTAATTCTCATATTTACTATAAGTTGTATAAATCGAAAATGTAACAACTCATTTTGCTCTATTTTTAAGTTATTTAGAATGACCATAAATCCCATCGTTTTTTACAGATTTGTTTTCTGAGCTCCGGTATACCCTATCCCCCACCCTTCCCCGGCCGGCAGGGGCAGGGGTGTGGTGCGAAAGGAGAGACTCGAACTCTCAC
>CAYMXZ010000326.1:431-3486 GCA_964394475.1 uncultured Caldithrix sp.
CCGGCAGGGGAAAGTAGGAGGGTCAGGTTACCAAAAGTTAATATCTGTCAGGTATTCGTTAAGGTATTAATAAAAATTTCATTCTTTAAAATTGAATTTTAAAATTATTTTTTAAATCGAAGTTAATAATCTTTTTAAACTCTTCATATTCCCGAGCAAACGATTCTTTTTTATAATGTTCCGGCTGATTAAAAAAGTATAGGCACATTCGATTTGCATCCGATTTTGAAACTGAGAATGCGGAAACAGGCTTCTGCCATGAAAAAATTATCTTACTTAGTTTGTTATTGTTTATAAAACGTTCATTACTATTTGCCATAATTGTTGCCAATTTACTTTCTAATATTTATGGAGATCTATATATTAAAAAATGCACAGGTTCAGGATTGGCGTAAATAGCATATAAATTAAAAGAATTATTATTGACGATACCCTTAATACTCTTATACGATTTTTTTCATTGATTAAAGGTAGTCGTCTAGATGTGGGAAACACAAAATCGGTATTGAGATTGTTAAAATCAATCTTCATGTCTATTCCATCTTTTGTAAACCTTTAAAGCTACTAAGGTTAAAATGAATTGAAATAAGGTTCATTATCTACCTCAGAATTCTTTTATCTAAAATGATCATTCATCTCCGTAATAATCCGATGACCTTATTTCGTTATACCACTATTTATATTTTGTTATCACCAAATCCTCTTTTTTTATCACATTAAAGACTTCCGGAGTCTGTTCTCGATTGTGCAAACGTCGGGCAATCCAGGGGACATTATCAGCAACAAAATTCTTCAGTTCACTAATGGTTATCATACGGTCCAGATTTTTATCGGCGTCTCCCTGAATTCCTTTTAAAAAGAAATAAGTAAATAACCCATGACTTTTTTCCGGATACCATGAACTGATCTGGTCTCCCCGCGAACTTGAAAAAATAATAGAATTATTGGCCAGCAGAGCCGGATTGCTGACATCAATAAAGATGGGACTGGCATTTTTTAATAACATTCCCCCCTCACTGCTGCCGCTGAAACATGCATCTAAAACCACAAAGGAAAATTTTGCTGGAATTTTGCCCAGATTTTTATAGAAGGTGTTTAAACTGTATCCATTCAAATTCACAAAAGCAGGGTCGGCATCAACTGGAACCAAATAGGCTTGTTTCGTAACCGGATCAGGTGCTCCATGTCCCGAATAGTAAATGAATACTTCTGATTTTCCAGCTTTAACATAATTGAATAACTTTCCCCGATAATCATTTTCAGTTCCAAAAGTCGCATCCAGTTGCGCTTTCGTAGCATTGATGATGTAAATAATGTTATCTTCGCGGTAGCCCAGGCTTTGTATTAAATACTCCTTTACGGTAGCAGCATCACGCTGGGCAAATTCAACAGCTGGCACATCTTTTACGACATAATCTCGATTACCGATGACGACCGCGACAGCGTCTGGTTTCTCCAATGCGGAAGCCGGAATATTCATTTCAATATCTACATTCAGTGAGGGAGGTGTATCAATGGTTGTTTTTATTCTCTTCTTTCCCGCGATAGTAATCTGCTGTGCGCTGACGTCACTGAAACGTTTTTCCGTTTTATTTAAAATTAAATTTACAGGAAAATTTTTACTAAATCGGTTACGAGACTCCGATATTTTTAATTTAACATCCAAATTTTCTGCACCGCTATAATTGGGTGGAACAGTTAGCGCAAAAGATATTTCCCGGTATTCGCCTGGTGCAAGATCACCTATCACAAATTCTTTCTTACCAATAAAAAACAAATTAGGATCAACGGCAATAGATGCGCTCACTCGTTCGGCCTCCCCCTGCCCGGTATTTTGCACTAAAGCCTTCACTTCAATCGTCTCTCCTTTTTCTATTCGCCGATTACCATTTCCATAAGCAAATTCTCCTTGATCATCATTAATACCCACATCAGCCAGTACTAATTCCGGAGGTACAAAAGCACGGGTTTCCAAAGAAATTTCAAGTGGCGTTGGAGAATTATTGAACTTTTCATTCCCCTCCAGTCTTAATTTTAAAATGCCATCCTCCAGATTAAATCCCGCCTCTATGGGAAAATCAACCACCTTAATTTCTCCTGGTTTAATAAACGGAACCGATTTAACCGTCTGGGTAAGGGTTACTTGTTGCGAACCTAAAATCTTATTCAATTTTAAAATAACATCAAATCCTTTACCTGGTCCGTCATTTCTTACCGTCACTTGTAGGGTACCTTTTTCTTCTGCATCCAGAGCATTGTTGCCATTGGCATCGATAAAATTGGCACTCAACGTTAAGGCAGGTGATTTGTATACAATATTGATTGCACCGGATTGAGAAATTCCTTCAATGGTTCTTTCTTGCGCTGGTAATGAAAAAAACAAAAACCAATTCAGACAAAGACAAATGATTTTTTTCATTTTTTATCCTAAAAATAAAGTTCTGTAGAAATAGTTTTCGTAAATATTAGATCCATAAAACAATGATTTGTAAGAAATCTAAAATAATATTAAAAAAAAATCATCTAAAATGCAAGAAGCTAAAACCTATTCTTATTCATCAACAAACTTTCATACCTTCACAAATTAAGTCATTGCGATAAATCACCATGAATATTTTATTCTTTTTGCAATCTCCAAATGTCTCATATATATTTGCAACAATTAAAAATGATCTCTTTTCAATAAGGAGCAAATCATGAAGCGGATTTCAGCAGGTTTTATCATCTGCCTTTTAACATTGCAGTTTGCTTTTTCACAGCTATCAGAAAAAATTGACATTTTTATCAGCGGAGGCGCCACCATGCCGGTGGAATCAGTGATCGGAAAATCTCTCTCATTTCCGCAATTGAATTATTTCACCGGTACCGATTTCGCCACCAATGTTTTAGGACTCACGCCTGATGAGAAAAATTTTCAGGATTTCTGGAAAAATGGCTTCAATATCGGCGCCGGTATGAATTATCACCTCACCAGCTTCCTCTCCCTGTCAGCCAATTTTGCCTATAATCATTTTGAGTTCAATAAAAATCAAATCCAGCAGGAGATGGCCACCGC
>CAYMXZ010000327.1:0-3483 GCA_964394475.1 uncultured Caldithrix sp.
CTTCAACCGAAAACCAATGGGAATGTGGCCTTCAGAAGGCAGTGTGAGCATGGAGGCCTTAGAGATTCTGGCTCGACAGGGTGTGACCTGGGCGGCGACTGATGAAGGCATATTAGCTCATACCCTGCGAGAAAAATTCTCTCAGAGTCGTATTTATCAACCGTATATAGTGAGCACGGGCAAAAATTCTATTCATCTCTTTTTCCGGGATCATTATTTGTCCGATGCCATCGGTTTTGTTTATAGTAACTGGCCTCATGAACAAGCTGTTGCTGATCTGATAGGTAGATTACATTCAATTCGCAAGCTGCTCATCGATCAATACGGTCAGGATTCGCTGTCCCGCTTTATTGTTCCCATCATTCTGGATGGTGAAAATTGTTGGGAATATTATGAATCGGATGGTAAACCATTTCTTCGCCATCTTTATCAGGTTCTCACCGAAGAAAATCTCATTGAGACCGTCACTCTCGGCCAGATGCTCAACCGAAATAAAAAACCAGAAAAACTGACCACTATTCATCCCGGCTCCTGGATAAATAGTAATTTCAATATCTGGATTGGCTCGGAAGAGGATAATCGCGCCTGGGATGTGTTAACCCAAACTCGTCAATTTTTAGTAAAACAGCAGAAAGAAGGCATATATGATGAGGCGGTGATAAAACAAGCCTGGGAAAAAATCTTAATTGCCGAAGGTTCAGATTGGAACTGGTGGTATGGCGAAGAGCATTCATCGGCCAATGATCTGGAATTTGATTCACTCTATCGTGAACATTTAATGGAAATTTATCATCTATTAAATCACGAAGTGCCCCCGATTTTATATCAAACCATCAAAACCAGGCATTATGATCATTTTCAAAGCGACCTCCCCAAAAATTTTATCCATCCCATTTTAGACGGGCGATCGTCCCATTTTTATGAATGGGTTGGAGCCGCCGTATATGAAGTCGCTAAAACTCCTCAGAGTGCCATGCACCAGGTCACCCGTATTCTGGATAAAGTGTATGTTGGTTTTAATGCCGAAATGTTCTTCCTGAGGTTGGATTTTTTGACGAAACCAGATCCCCTTCTGGAATTCGTCCTGGCCATTAAACGACCGCGGTCCATTACCGTGGTGCTCTCTCCACTACGTGGAGTTCTGGAAAAGTTTGAACGGCAGGGAGAAATTCAAAAACGATATAATCTTCGTCCAACCTACAAAATTGATCGTCTGCTGGAATTGGGAATTTCATTCAAAGATTTGAAAATTAAAGAAGGTGAAATTTTAGGTTTTCAACTCCAGCTGAAATTGAATGGAAAATTAATCGAAGAATTTCCCCGGATGAATCTCATCGAGTTGGAAGTCCCCTATCCCGAGTTTGACATGATTGAGTGGTCAGTCTAAATGAAATATCGAACGTCATCACTGAGAGCTTTCCTCTAACTCAATGACAGGTGTGTTCAATGGATATATCCTTTTCCCGGAATCTAAAAACACTTGAACGATTCGACAGCCTGTATCAATACTTTTTCCGGCGTTATGAGTTAGAAAAATTGGACATACCTTTGAGGGCACACCAGTTCACCTTGATGAGTATCAAAAATATTGATCAGTTGTTAGACGAATTAATTGAACAGGGACCGGAAAGCGAAGGGGTAAAAGACGAACGCTTACCCTATTGGGCAGAAATCTGGCCCTCCAGCATTGCGCTGGCTGATTTTATTTTACAGACTTCAGAGAATTTTCAGGGATTGTCGGCCCTTGAATTGGGTTGCGGGGCTGGTCTGGCAGGAATGGCGGCTGCTCTCCAGGGTGCGGAAGTGCTGGTGAGTGATTATCAATCCGATGCCTTGCGTTTAACGGAATTGAATTGGTTGCTGAATCTGGGAAAAACACCTTCCAGTATCCTGTTGGATTGGCGTCAAACCAACCTTGACCAGCGATTCGATTTGATTATTGCTTCTGATGTGGTTTACGAGAAACGGTTTTTCGAACCTTTGATGATGTTGTTTGAAAAACTACTTAACCCTAACGGGAAAATACTATTGAGTGAACCGAATCGCAAAATTGCGATGGATTTTTTTTCTGAATTAGCCCATCGTGGATTTGCCTATGAAAAAGTAGAAAAGAGCATGACCTATAAACAGAAATTGTATCAAATCTCAATTTATTCTATATTTAGAAAATGAAAGGATTTGTGAAAATCGCTAAAATGTCAATCAGCAGACCGATAGCATGAATGGTATAAGTGGAAAAAGATATTTTCTTACAATCATCGTCATTGGCATTCTTGTATTTAGTTGTGCGAGCACAAAGCCAAAATCACGAGAGATTTCCAGAGTAGAGAATCGGATTATCGTTATTGACTCAACTCTATCTCCCGATCTCGAGATGGAAACCTTCCTCCAGTCTTACCGCTCGGAAGTTCAGAATCTGATGTCTGAAGTTATTGGATTGGCGGCGGTTGATCTCAAGCGAGGAAAACCAGAGGCTCCGTTGAACAATTTTGTGGCGGATTTGATGTTGAAGCGTGGTAAAAAAGAATTTTCGCGGTCGGTGGATGCGGCGTTAACGAATGAAGGGGGATTGCGGGTAGATATACCAGCCGGCCCCATTACACTGGGAAAAATTTTTGAGGTGATGCCATTTGAAAATGAATTGGTGGTATTGGAGTTGACTGGTGCCCAGCTCATTACTCTGGCGAAAGAGATCGGGGAAGCCGGCGGCGAACCAATTGCGGGAATGCGACTTGAATTTTTAGACGATGTTTTGGAACGCTGTATCATCCGCGGAAAATCAGTAATCGGGGATAGCATATATTATTTAGTAACTACCGATTATCTTTCATCAACCGGAAGAAATCGCTTTAAAATCCTCAGTCAGGCTCCTAAAACCTTGCTGGGAATTACTGTGAGAGATGCGATTATTGATGAAATAAAAGAACTCCATAAGTCCGGTCAACCGATAACATCACAGGTTGATGGCCGGATTATTTTTCGCCGACGTTCACCATAAGATTTCTATATCTTTATCACTATTTCGAAGTCGATGAGTAAAATTTTATGAGTATACCGTGACCAAACAGGACATCATTTTATGAAACGGCGTGATTTTATTAAAAAAGGACTGGTAGCGGGTTCGGCAATTTGTTTTCCCCATGTCTGGGTAAAATCCGTTCGAGGGGAGAAGAGATTAGATCGCGTGACGATCCTGCAGACCAATGATACTCATTCCCGAATTGATCCCATGCCTCTGGACGGAGGAAGATACCAGGGTCTGGGTGGCATAGCGCGAAGAACGACCCTGGTGAAACGAATCCGTGAACAAAATCCGAATGTTCTGCTGCTGGATGGAGGGGACGTGTTTCAGGGGACTCCTTATTTTAATTTATATAAGGGTCGCGTGGAGTATGAAGCGATGACCCTTTGTGGATATGATGCTGGCACGCTCGGTAATCACGAATTTGACAATGGAGTAGAGTCGCTGGTACAGGCTTTATC
>CAYMXZ010000328.1:0-3450 GCA_964394475.1 uncultured Caldithrix sp.
ACCTTACACAGATCGAGATGAAAGATCGCACCCGCCGAGGCTTTAATCACCTGATCGGTAACCGGCACACTATCTTTTATGCTAAAAATAATTCCATCCACTCCAAAAATTTCCGCCGATCGGATGATCGCTCCAAAATTCTGCGGATCATTCATTTGATCGACAATTAAAAAATTAGCATTATTCCCATATTTTTGAACTTTTTCAACCAGATCTTCTAGGGCAACATAGTCAACTGCAGATAACAAGGCGATTACACCCTGATGTTTTTTACCACCGCTCAATCGACTCATCTTCTGTCGATCGGCCCGCACGATAGGTATATGCTGCTCCTTTGCCAATCTATAAATGCGGGAAATATCAGAACCCTCTTTACCACTCTGTATATAAATTTTCTCAATTGCTTTGCCTGCATCCAGAGCTTCTACTAACGCATTTGTTCCCAGAATAAGCGGCATGAATTCATCCTTATCATTTATATTTCACCGTTGATACAACTCATTCGTTTGTGAAGAAATTTCATGTTCAATTTTAAAATAAATTTGTTATTCAGCAAAATCTCTTTTTTCCTTAAAAGTTATCAGTAGAAATGGTAGCCAAACAAACCTTTTTTAAGTTTACTCTTTCATCAATCGTGTTAATTTCAGCTCAGGAATTTGTCACATTTTTTATCTTTGGTAACTGCAATAGTCCAATAGATCTTGCCCCTTATTTCATCATTTTAAATGGGCAATATTTTCAATTTATTTTTTACACAGTGCAATGCAAAATATAAAATAAACCAGAGGGAAACGTCGTCATTCATTTCCCTGCTCAAAGAGATTAAAATTAATTTATGAAGTCAATTAGTGAAGCTTCTTCTGATTGATATGAATATTGCCGCCAGAAGTGCGCAAGAATAATTCCGGTCCTCCTCCCTGAATAGAAGCTCTCAAATGATCTTCTTTCTTTTTTTCAATGGAAGATAACTCAAAATCGCACTTCACCTTTCCACCCAAAGTTCGAGCATCAATATTCAGGGCAATATTTTCCGGCAACCAGACATTTACGCTTCCACCAGAGGTTTCTAAACGACAATCTGCCGAAGGCGGTTGTGAAAAATAGACATTGACCGAGCCACCAGAAGTGGTGGCAATTATTGGACCGTTCACTTCCTGAACGGTGATACTTCCTCCGGAGGTTTTAGCCTGAACATTTCCCTGAGCTTTCTCAATCTGAATTGATCCGCCAGAGGTCTGTACATCCACTCGACCCTTTACTTCACCAAGACTTATACTGCCTCCCGAAGTTCGCAGATCAACATTACCACTGCTGCGTTTAAGACTGATGCTCCCTCCTGAAGTTTGAGCCCATACTGGTCCTTCGATCGACGCAAAATTTAAACTCCCTCCGGAGGTTCTGGCTTCTACTTTCCCTTCAATATTATCCACAGAAATGCTTCCACCTGAAGTTTGAAGTTGAAGATTAAATTTGCTGGGCACCTGTACTTTAAAATGGACCGAAAGATTTTTATGCTGTTTTATCCACTCAGATGGGAAAGCTCCTGTGACTTCAAGTAGAGTATCTTTCTGTTTAAAATCCACCTGGAAATTTTCAATAAGTTTTTCACTCTCTGTCTTACTTAAACTTCTCGGTTCTCTAATGACCTCGATTTTCGCTCGTGGCTGATCCCAGGTCAGAATCTCGATGGATCCCAGATCGCTGGTCAATTTCAGGGTGCCGCCGATCGGCACCTCAAAACTTCGCTCCATCGTCATATCATCTTTAGCCAGAACATTATTCAAAAACAGTATCACCAGCCACAGTGATAGTAAAAGTAAATATAATTTCTTCATCGTTTGCTCCTTTACAGATAAAATGATAACGCTTCTATTCGTAGCGCAGAGAATCAACCACATTGAGGCTGGCCGCCTTGTAAGCAGGATAAATTCCAGAGATCACGCCAATCACCGTGGTGGTGATCAATGCCGCGATCACTGCCCAGAGTGGGATGGTCATGGGCAATTTCGCTAACAAGGCAGCCAGAGCAGCCAGCCCAACACCGGTTCCAAAACCAAGTATTCCACCCAGTAAACAGAGAGTTACCGCTTCTATCAGAAATTGAACCATGATATTTATCCGTCTGGCTCCAACAGCCTTACGGATTCCAATCTCGCGAGTTCGTTCCGTCACGGAAACCAGCATGATATTCATCACTCCAATCCCACCCACTGCCAGGGATACCAGGCCAATTATAATCCCTCCCAGCTGAATATAGCGTGCCACACTATTGAAAGAATCAATTAACGATTGGTTATAAAAAATATCGAAATCATTCTCTTCACCAGGCGAAACTTTGCGAATCTTGCGCAATACTCCAATCACTTCATCCTGGGCTTTATCAAACACTTCGGCTGAATTCGCCATGATGGTGATATTAATTGAACGGTTTTTTCCATAAATTTCCTGCCAAACGGTGAGCGGAATAACGGCCTTATTGTCACGACTTTCTCCGAAAACCGAGCTACCCTGCGCCTCAAACACCCCGATTACCTCAAATTTCTGGCCATGGATTCTCACCGTTTCTCCTATTGGATCCGTGTACGGGAAAAGTTTATCCACGATATCCATTCCCAGTACCACCACGTTCGAATAACTTTTCAGATCTTCTTCGGTGATGAAACGACCCTGGCGTACAAAATCACCATTATTGATCATAAACTCTGGAGTGGCGCCGGCCAGCATGATATTTGGATTGGTTCTCTCTCCTTTATAGACCACTGTCTCCCCAAACTCCCAGGCTTCGGCTCCCACATACTTAACAGAGGGACAACTTTCGCGCAGGATATTCGCCATCTCTACAGTAAGGTCTTTTCGCGGTGGGCGACGCATATGCCCAACCACAATTCGTGGCCCATATTTCTGAACTTGAAAGGTATTCGCTCCCAGTACATTCAGTTCCGATTCAATTGAGGCCCGATAACCCTCCAAGACCGCCACAATCAGGATAACTGTACCGATGCCCATTATGATTCCCAGCGTGGTGAGTACCGAACGCAATCGATTCACTCGAAGTTGACTGATGGCGGTTGTAACAATTTCAGAGAAATACATATTACTTTACAAATTCCTTTTACTATTCATAACGCAGAGCGTCTATTGGATTTAATTGGGCCGCACGATAGGCGGGATATAATCCGGAGAGAATTCCTACCAGAGCCGAGAATCCATATCCGATGATCACCGTTCCGATAGAGACCGAAGCATTCAATTTGATATATTGCAATAAAAATTGCGCAATGACCACTCCGAAAATAATTCCAATAATTCCCCCCAACGAGCTGATAGTGACAGATTCACTCAAAAATTGCAGGATGATATTTTTTCGGGTGGCGCCGATGGCTTTACGAATTCCAATTTCCCGGGTTCGTTCCGTCACCGACACCAGCATTATATTCATAATGCCAATTC
>CAYMXZ010000329.1:0-3417 GCA_964394475.1 uncultured Caldithrix sp.
ATTGCGTCAAATAAGTTATAAAGACCCTTTACTTGACATTGAAAATATAAATGCGTTCAAATATATATTCCCAAAAGAATACCACCGTGCCACCCGATTAAATTATCCTGTTTCTTTGCTCTATATTCGTAGTCATTTTCAAATGAAAGAACCTGATTCAGCCATCGAAAATCACTCGTTAAACGATTTTTTAACTTTAGTATTGCCCTTAATCGATAAATCTGATTATATTTTTCGCCTTTCGAAAGACGTTTTTGCAATTCTGCTTTGCGGAGCTGATGGATCAGCAAGCAAAGCCCTTGCAGAAAATATTGTACAGAAAGTGGTTGACAAAAAAGTATGGGGGGATGGTTCAGTGGTTGATTTTTATGTCAATATTGGAATCGTTTCACACTCCTGGTTAACGGGGGATTGTCAAAAAGCCCTGGAATTAGGAGAGCAAACTGTAAATCAGGCTAAACGGCAAGGCATGAACAAAATCGCGCATTATTCGCCAACCGCTCCGGCAACCACTGAAAACAAAGAAGTTAACGATCGTATAAAGAAATGAATTCATTCAGGATAAATAACAAGGAGTAAAAAAATGGCTAAAAAACAAGATTTTGCAGCAAAAATTGCTAAATCACAAAAAAAGGCTTTCAGCTGTCCAGTGTGTGGAGATGTCTATAGTTTTGTTAAAAAGGAAAGCGCCTATTTTTCAGAAAGTTCGAATAGCTGGAAGTACAAAATAAAAAGTTACAAAGTATGTAAGTGCAATGAAAAAGAAGTTTACGCCTGAGAAGGAAGGGTAAATCTGTTTTAACAAAAAACAATACCGCGATTTAATAATTTTAGAGTGAGTTGGGAGCGCTTCCTCAGGAGTTGGAATAGGTACCATTAAATTCTTACTGAATTTCAGTTCGGTTTGAAGTGTTCTTTTTTCAATACAGATAAAACCGATTACAAAGTAACCGATTTTAAGTGTCGAATTACTTTTACACGGTTTACATTTTTATTCAGTGAGTCCAGCTCCTGAGATTCAAAAGATATATCATCATCTTATATTCTAAAAAGGTGTCAGAATGATTAGAAGCCTGACTTTGTCTTTTCTTGATGAATTATTGAATCAAAACCGACTATCGCCCATTTCATTAGGTGATGAAGAATTTGGTAAATAATTAAAACGAAAACAGAGGGAGGAATAATCATGGATAATAAGGGGTTAAAGGAATTGCAAATTGGGGAAGAATTTGCTGGATATTGTATTATTCGTAAAAAGGAATTGAAGCAGAAAAAAAATGGAGATTTTTATCTCAAATTAGAACTTGGAGACCGTAGTGGCCGCTTAAGTGGAAAGATCTGGCAGGACGCAAAAGAATATTATGATGGATTAAAAGTTGGCCAGGTGATTAAAATGAGAGGTACCATTCAGACTTACCGGGGTAATAAAGAAATTCAGATTCATCGGTTGCGCCCTGTTCAAGAAACAGAAGAAAAAATAGTAAACAAATTAATTCCTCGAAGCAGTAGAGACATTCATGTGATTAAACAGGAATTTTTACACCATATGGATTCTATTACCAACAAATATTTTCGCAGGTTATTACAGCAAATTTTTAAGACCGATGGTGATCTGGAAAAATTTTTAAGCAGTCCTTCCGGTAAACTCTGGCATCATAACTATCTCTATGGAAATCTGGAACACCTCGTTTGCTTACTGGATATGACCAATACCATCGCCGTCCACTATCCTTCCATAAAAAAGGAACTGCTTAAAACCGCTATTATCCTGCGCAATCTCGGGAACACTCTGGAATTTCACACCGCCGGATTCATCGAGTATACCACTCTTGGTCGTTTGCTTGGGCATTCGATATTATCGTTCCAGCGCTTGATGCATGAAATTGATTCCATTCCTGATTTTCCTAAAGAATTAAAAATTCAGCTCCTTCATCTTATTTTAAGCCAAGAAAATCAGGTAGAAAAAACTGTATCAGTTTTACCCATGACGGTAGAAGCCATCATCCTTAACCAACTGATCCAGCTGGATATATTAACAAATGCGGCTCATCGAATTATTCGAAATGATCTCATAGCGGATAGTCGCTGGACAAAATTTAATAACCTGTTGCAACGATTTCTATACGTTCCAGAAGATAAAGAAGAGAAGTAATTTTAAGGATGATATGTTTGCGCTGTGAACGCTAATTGACGTAAACACTGCGGAAATTAACCCAGCGCTCCACCATGTGCCTGAAATTCTTAATTTTGAAAGGCTCCACCAGATAGTCCATGTGACAGAACTGTGGAAATCTGCTCAGTTGTTCACGGGAGTTCAGGCTGGAAATCATGATAATCGGAATGCGATTAAATTTGTTATTCCGTCGAATTTTTTCTAAGAATTCCAGATGAAGAGGACTATTCACATTTACAATCAAAAGGGAAGGCTTTACATTCTTTATCGATTCTAAGGAAGGGGGATTATCCGTATTCAGATAAGTCCGGTATCGATAAGTGTCCAGCAAATCTTTGATTAGTTTCGCTCTATCCTGGGTAGTTTCGTAAACCAATATCCTCATTACTTTTCTCCTTCCATAATCAATATACTACTTTCACATTTGTATAGGATATTTCAAATATATTGCCAAAAAATATTGGACTAAGTAATTAATTATTATTACATTAAGAAAAAAGGGGATTTTACTTCAATAAATACAGTATGTTGAGGTACTCAGAAGTGAAAGATGATTGTATAAAATACAATTCGAATTATAATTTATTGCAATAAATGCAATCCTATTTCTCCAGCTTGGACATAAGGGTGCGATAATTAATCTTCAGTAATTTGCAGGCTTCTTTCTTGTTTCCGTTTTTTTGTTCCAATACCATTTTGACATAAATCCGATTCAGTTCAGCTAAAGAGAGCTCACTGGCTAACGCTTTATCCAGGAAGCTATCTGATTGTTCGAGGATATCCGGCGGCAAATCCGGAATATCTATTTTCTCAGTGCCGGTAATAATCAATCGCTTGATTACATTTTCTAATTCACGCACATTTCCTTCCCAGCGCAGGTGAGAAAGGTAGGCAATAGTGCGACTGGTAATTTGAGGTACCGGCAGATTGTTTTCCTGGCAAAAGTTTTCCATAATGTGATAGATTATCGCCGGAATGTCATCGGGTCGCTCCCGCAGAGGAGGAATATGAATGGGAATAACATTAATACGGTAATATAAATCCTCGCGAAATTTTTTCTGTTCAATTAACTGCAACAGATTGCGATTCGTGGCACACAATAAGCGGAAATCAACTTCTATTTGCTTCTCTCCACCCAGGCGGAAGAATTTTTTTTCCTCCAGAACCCTGAGCAATTTGGTTTGTAATTCCAGAGGCATTTCTCCGATCTCATCGAGAAATACCATGCCCTGATTTCCCAATTC
>CAYMXZ010000330.1:0-3397 GCA_964394475.1 uncultured Caldithrix sp.
TAGATGATTATTGATTCGGCTCCTAAAATTTTGAAGGTCATACCAGTATTCACAGAGAATTGAGCACATGCAAAATGTAGAAGTCATTTTATCTACACCTTACATTGAATGTGGAGTATTATCGTACCTGTCCATTGATAATTGATTTTGGCAGTCATTTTACCCTAACCCCACCCCCTTTTCCTAGCGGTAGGGAAAGGGGTAAAGGGATAGGATACACGAAAAAAAGACATGTCAGGTAAATGTTGTATTTTTTATAAAAATCAGTTTGTACATATTCAATTTTCATAACATCTTTTCGGAGCTAAAGCAATAATCATCTAAAAACAAAAAGCAGGTAAGAATCTATACCTAAATTTGATTAAAAAATTTTATTATTTCCTGTTCGCAATTATTTATTTAGTTATTAAATTCAGATGAATGTATTGAAGATTAAAGGATAAAAGATGTCGAAGCGTAAAACGTATATTGAAAAAATGGAGAAACAACTTTTACAATGGGAGAAGGAGATTGATGAATTAGTGTCGCTGGCCGGGAAGACCAGGGAGAATTTGAAAGAAGAATATAAAACTTCCATTGAAAAAATAAATTCGCGGAAAGCGACCGCTTTAAAGCGCCTCACGGAACTGCGTGAAAGCGGTGAGGATTCCTGGGAAGATTTGAAAAAGGGATTCGAAAACAGCTGGAAAGAATTACGAAGTTCAATTGAACGCGCCAAGTCCCGTTTTAATAAAAGCTAAAATTTATCTGTTCCCCTAAATTATCTGAACTCATGCGGAGGGCAAATAGAGTATCTTTTTGCTTGCTGATCTATTTATGATGAACGATGTCTGTTAACAACTCACATATTTCAACAATTCTAAAAGCACTACGAATTTCCATTTATGATGGCGTATTTGCCCAGAGCTTTGCCATTCTTACCGGCAGTATTTTTTTACCCTCATTTGCACTGGTGCTGGGAGCAAATCCATTCCAGATTGGATTATTAGCTTCGATACCGTTTTTTGCCACTTTATCCCAGCTGCCAGGAGCCTATGTAATTGAGAAACATCAACAACGAAAAAAACTGGTTCTACTGGCCGCCGGCATGGCCCGCCTGCTGTGGATTCCCATTGTGCTCAGCAGTTTTTTGCTGGCTGCCCATCGACCAACGCTGGTCTTAAGCATTCTTATTCTGCTGGTCATCGCCTATCATATCTTCGCTCATATTTCCGGAGTCGCCTGGTTATCCTGGATGTCCATGCTGGTACCAGATGAAATCCGCGGCCGCTACTTTGGTCTTCGAAATAGCGCACTGAGTTTGTTTACTCTGCTCAGCACTATTTTAGGTGGTTATTATCTGGACTGGTTCAAAATACAATTTCCCCATCTGCCACCTACCCGCTCGTTTGAAATTTTATTTCTGTTGGCAATTATTCTGGCCTTCATCAGTATTACTTTTTTAGTAAAACAACCGGAAATCAGAACTTCACCTCCTCCTGAAAACCATCTGAAAGAACGTTTTCTTGCTCCCTGGCGAGATAAAAATTTCAGACAACTTTTACGTTTTGCTGTTATCTGGTCTTTTGGAGTCAACTTTGCCTCCCCGTTTTTCATCGTCTACATGCTGAAGGATCTGCAGTTGAGTTACACTCTGGTGAGCATCTATACTGTTATTTCGGCCGCTTCCGATTTAATGGGGATGTGGGCCTGGGGACATTTCTCCGATCAGCTGGGAAATCGGGCCGTCATCATCATCAACAGTTTTGTGGCTACTCTCCTGCCATTCTTATGGATTTTCACCGATTCAAGCCCATTGGTCATTTTTCTGTTCATACCTCTCCTGCATTTCATTGGTGGATTTTCCTGGGCGGGATATAACCTCTGTTCGGTTAATCTGGTTTTACGGATGTCACCCAGGGAGGGCAACTCGGTTTATTTTGCCGCCTGGAATACCGCCAATGGGTTAGCCGCCGGTCTGGGAGCCATAAGCGGTGGTCTGGTCTCTACCGTGCTTCATTATTTTCATCAGGTTCTTCCTTTTCATTTTCAATCGGATTTAAAATACATTTTTCTGTTCTCGGCCATTTTGCGTTTAATTTCTTTTTTTGGAGTGCGTCAGGTCAAGGAATTGCCGGTTTCTTCGGTGCGCCGCGCCATTCGAGTACTGCGCAGTATCCGCTCCTGGGCTACCATGATGGGCTATCACCCGGTGCTGCACTTCTTCATCGCATCTGAGCGACTCAAAGAAGAGACCAGCCCTTACTGGCCTATTTGGAAAAGAAAAGATTTATTTGTCACCAGAAAATGATAAAAGTTGGCATAATAAATAAGTTTATTTATTTATATTCTCACTTTATCCAGAATTCTTTCGACAATAGAGGAAATGTGTAAAGGACAGAAGAGCGATTTTATTGAGATCTCAACTCATAACGAAACCACGAAAGTGAAAAATAATGAACAAAATTATTACAATCCTTCTTATTCATACATTAGTGTTCTTTTCCATTCTGTTTTCACAGGATGAAGTAAGGTTTTTATATAACAGCGGACTGGAAGCCGGAAATCGGGGAAATTTCGAATCGGCTCGTGGCGCTTTTAAAAAAGCGCTGGAACTTGATTCACTCTATGTTCCTGCCAAATTCAACCTGCAGGTAGCAGAAGACGCTATTGCGAATCGTCTTCTGGAAGCGGCGGCCCGCTGTTATTTCCGAGCCATCCAATTGGGTCAGGTTGATAGCCTGGATAAAAAAATAGTTCAACTGAACAACGCCATTGAACTAAACCCCACTTTTGGATTGGCATTCAACGAACGCGGGATCACTCATGCCAATAAAGCAGAATATGATCTGGCGATTGCTGATTATTATCAGGCCATTCAGCTTTTACCAGACTGGTCAGAAATTTATATCAACCTGGCTCTTTCCTGTGATAAAAGCGAGCGCTGGGATGAAGCCAGATTGGCTTATCGCAAATTCCTGGAGCTGGCTCCTCCGAGCTATGAATGGTACATTTTCCATGCCCGCCGTCGACTCAGTGAATTGCAAAATCCAAATCCGACACCGCAGGAATAATCAAAATATTCTCCAGAATCTGAAAGCTTTTTCTTTACCATTTGCACCTTCTCCATCTGTTCAGTATTTTTTCCGCAAAAATAATATTCGTCATACCAATGCGGAAGATCAGCTATGGAAAAATCTATCTTGAAACCTGCCGGGTGGAAAGAAGCCACTCATCGTGAAGACCTCGATCGAATCTACCGAGAACAGCAATCCCAAAAAATGATCATCAGGCAATCCACAGCTGGGGAACGAATTGCCAAACTAAAAAAGATCGAATCCTGGATTATGGATCATCGTCCGCTGATCCAGGAGGCTATTTATGCTGATTTTCGCAAGCCGAAATTAGAGGTGGAGTC
>CAYMXZ010000331.1:0-3390 GCA_964394475.1 uncultured Caldithrix sp.
GGTCTGGATATGTTTCCCTTGCGCGAACTGGCCGCCGTGGCTTCGATGAACCATATCAAAAATCTATATGATGTTTATCATCAATTTCAACCGGATATCAATCGGATTGCTGTGGAGGAAAGAGACGGTCAATATCAAACCATCTGGGAATGCTATGCACCGGATAAATTGGAACCTGCTACCCGCTGGGATGGTCAGTTTTACTGTCGCCAGGATTTCGTCGGGTGGTCAGGTTTGGGACCGATTGCCCTGTTGCTGGAAAATGTGATCGGTTTGCAACCATCGGGTCCGGAGGATAAATTATATTGGAATTTGCGTTTTCGGGAAGCGCACGGAGTTGAGAACTATCGTTTCGGAGATAATCAGGTGGATATTGTGTGCGAGAGCAATGAATTACCGGTGGGACCGGCCGTGGTAAAAATTATTTCCAGCAGTCCGTTTCGTTTATTCATATCCAGTCAGATTGGAGTACAGGAATATCAGGTAAAATCGGGTGAAAACCGCTTTACCATCCAGTTATGAAAGTCAGTTTTATTCTAATACAGGTAGACATTATTTTAATGTATATAAAATGATCTGATAATTTCAAAATCCACAATCTAAAATCTAAAATCTAAAATATTTTCCTTATGAGTACCTTAACCAAGCAAGAGCAGAAAAATTTTTCCAAATTTTTTGATCACACGCTTTTGAAGCCGGACGCTCGCGAATCGCAGATCATCCAGCTGTGTCAAGAAGCCAGGCATTATCAATTTGCCTCAGTGTGCGTGAATCCTTACTATGTGCCGCTGGTTGCCAGGTTACTGAAAGATAGTCAGGTAAAAGTCTGCACAGTAGTGGGGTTTCCGTTAGGGGCCCAGTTAACTCAGGTAAAATCATTTGAAGCCCGCCGGGTGATTTTAGAAGGGGCACAAGAAGTGGATATGGTGATCAACATCGGGGCTCTAAAAGATGGAAAACTGGATGAAGTGGAATTGGATATTTTTGAAATAGTGAAAGAATGTCGCTTGTTGAATGCCCGGTGCAAAGTGATTTTAGAAACAGCCTTATTGACTGATGAAGAGAAAGTGATTGGCTGTAAGACCGCCATTCAGGGAGGGGCTCATTTTGTGAAGACCTCCACTGGTTTTGGTCCCGGCGGAGCCACCGTACATGACGTGCAGTTATTGAAAGAAGCGGTAAAAGGAACACGGGTGGAGGTGAAAGCAGCGGGTGGTATTCGAAGTTTTGCCGATGCGGTTCAGATGATCAAAGCCGGCGCCACTCGTTTAGGTACCAGTGCCACCGTGAAGATCATGCAGGAATTTCAGGAACAGCTAAAAAAGTAAGTGGAAGAATTCTCATATTATATTTTCGTTGATCGGAATACACTTTATAGTGAGAGAAATAATCTTATCTAAAAAAATTGATGCAGGATTAATACATGTCAGGCCGTTTACCGAAACAACTGCCTTCTCTTACTCATTCGTTGGAACGATATCTGGCAGAGATTAATCGTTTTCGGTTGCTGACACCGGAGGAGGAAGTCCTGCTTACTCGCCGGGTGCGTGAGAGCGATCAAAAAGCATTAAATCAACTGGTTCAATCCAATCTGCGCTTTGTGGTGAAGATTGCCAAAGAATATCAGAATCAGGGTTTGCCGCTCATTGATTTGATCCATGAAGGGAATCTGGGACTCATCAAAGCCGCCAATCGCTTTGATGAGACTCGCGGTTTCCGCTTTATCTCCTATGCGGTGTGGTGGATTCGCCAGTCGATTCTGCAAGCGCTGGCTGAGCAGGCACGCATTGTCCGCCTGCCGTTGAATCGGGTAAGTCTAATCAATAAAGTAAATGAAATCATTCGGGAATTAACCCAGCACTATGACCGGGAACCTACTGCTGATGAAATCTCCAAGATGTTAGAAATTTCTGATAAAGACATTAAAAATGCGCTGGTAAGTGAAGGCCGTTCTATTTCACTTGATCAACCCTTGCAAGCCAATGAAGAGGGTAATCTGAAGGATTATCTTGCTAATCCGAATTGCCAGATGCCGGACTACACCTTGCTCAGTGAGTCGTTGAAGGCCGAGATCAAGCGGGTTTTAAAAACGCTGAAGCCCAGAGAAGAAAAAGTGATTCGCCTGTATTTTGGTCTGGATATAGAACGTCCGTTGACTCTGGAAGAAATTTCGGTTCGTCTCAAACTCACCCGCGAACGGGTGCGACAGATAAAGGAACGAGCCTTGTCCCGCCTGCGCCATCAGTCCCGCTCTCAAAATCTCCGTTTGTTTCTTTAATTTTAGTATGCTATTTTTAGACTTTATTAATGAGGATTTACTGCGACAAATCTTTAACTTAAAGGGCGGCGCAATATTTTTATTCAGATGGGAAAGTGGTGAGAAAGTAAATTGATAAAATTGGTCTTTTTCTTTAGGCAATAGTGTGAATCTTTTTTTTAAATTTTACTGGAGGGGAAATTGAGTAAAAATTTGATGACCAGCGTTTCCGGGATTCGTGGTATTGTCGGTGAAAGCCTCACTCCTGAGATCATCATTAAGTATGTTTCCGTTTTTGGGCAGCGGCATCCCGGTAAAAAAATAGTAGTGGGTGGCGATCCGCGGGTTTCCTACCGCTTCATTCGTCCTCTGGTGAAAAGTACGTTGCTGGCCTGTGGCTGTGATGTGGCAGATATTGGCATTGCCCCTACTCCGACGGTGGAAATTGCTGTGAAAAAATTGCAGGCTGCCGGCGGCATTGCTATCACCGCCAGCCACAATCCCATGGAATGGAATGGGATTAAATTTATCGGCGCGGATGGGATGTTTTTGCCGGAAAGAGAAGTATTTGCCCTCTATCAGGAAGCCGAACAGCGCAAGCGAAACTACGTCGGCTGGGAGAAATTGGGTAAAGAGGAATTTTATGATGAAGCGGTAAATGATCACCTGAAATTGATTTATTCTTTACCTTATTTAAAAATAGATCAAATCCGCCAGAAGAAATTTAAAGTTGTCTTAGACACGGTGAATGGAGCTGGAGGAGTGATTATCCCGCGGCTGTTGAACGATCTGGGCTGTGAAGTGATCCCCCTGAATATGGACCCCACCGGCATATTTGCTCATCCGCCAGAACCTGTACCGCAAAATCTGGTGGATCTGGCAGTGGCGGTGAAGAAAAATAAAGCCGATTTCGGGATCGCCGTCGATCCGGATGCCGATCGCCTGGCCCTGATCTCCAATGAAGGCAATCCGCTAGGAGAAGAATATACCCTGGCGCTGGCAGTAAAATTCTTAATCAGCAAAAAATTAGGCTACGTGGTCGTCAATCTCTCCACCTCGCGGGTGATTGATGAGATTGCCCAGTATTATAATGTGCTGTTGTTTAAAACCAAGGTGGGGGAGATTAATGTCTC
>CAYMXZ010000332.1:0-3363 GCA_964394475.1 uncultured Caldithrix sp.
GAAGCCCCGGAAGAAGAAGTAGCTGCCCCGCCTATGGTGGAAGAAGAGGTAAAGCCAAAAATCGGAGATATTATTGATCACCCAATGGCCAGGCACTTTCTGGAGATGGAAGAAGAGAAGAAGAAAAAGAAATCGGAGAAAAAGAAAAAGTTTTTAGAACAGATTAAAGAAAAAGTCGCTCCCGGCAAAAAGAAAGCAGAGAAAAGAGCAAAACCAACTCCCGAGGAAGAACACGTTCCCAGACGGGTTCTCGCCGTGGAAAAAGAGGACATCGAGCCAGTTCAGGTCACACCGGACATCACCATTGAGGAAATAAAAAAGGAGAAAAAGCGCAAAGAGAAAAAGAGACTTGAATTTGAAGAAGAGTTAACTGACAAAGAACGTCGCCGGCGCAAAGCACTGGAAATGATCCGCAAAGAAGGGAAGAAAACCCGGCTTATTCGTCCTGAATTTGAATTGGAAGAAGAGGAAGAAATTCCCGAGAAGGAAGATCGACGGCGTCGAGTTCGAAAGAAAAAAGAAATTGATCAACAGGAAGTAAAAGACACCTTGAAAAAGACTCTGGCCAGTATGCAGGATACCGGAACCGGTCGGAAACGAAAACGAAAAGTAAAAAGCGAAGATGGTCAGGTCATCGAAGAAGAAAATGTCATCACCGTCAGCGAATTTATGACCGTACAGGACCTGGCAAACTTAATGGAAGTCCCCGCCAGCGAAATCATAAAAAAATGTCTTGACCTTGGACAGATGGTCACTCTGAATCAGCGACTGGATATGGATATGATCAAACTTCTGGCCGAAGATTATCATTTTAAAGTGCAGGAAGAAGAGGAGTTTGCATCATCCTATCTGGAAGAATATTTTGAAGAAGAAGATCGACCCGAAGATTACCAGCCGCGCCATCCGGTAGTAACTGTAATGGGGCATGTTGACCATGGAAAGACTTCTTTATTGGATTACATTCGACACACGAACGTGGTGGCTGGAGAATCAGGCGGAATCACTCAGCACATTGGCGCGTATGTGGTTGAAACCGAAGGGGGACATAAAATCACCTTTTTAGATACTCCGGGTCACGAAGCGTTTACTGCCATGCGCTCCCGTGGTGCACAGATCACAGATATTGTCGTACTGGTAGTAGCCGCGGACGATCGGGTGATGCCACAAACTGAAGAAGCTATTGATCATGCCCGGGCCGCCGGTGTGCCCATTATTATTGCCATCAACAAAATGGATAAACCCAATGCCGATGCCCAGGCTATTCGCAAACAATTAGCTGATCGTAATATACTGGTAGAAGATTGGGGAGGCAAATACCAGGTCGTTGAAGTCTCCGCGAAAACCGGCAAAGGTATCCCTGAATTGTTGGATAAAATTCAACTGGAAGCAGAAATCTTAGAGCTGAAAGCGAATCCGAAACGAAGAGCCACGGGTGTAGTCATCGAATCCCGATTGGATAAAGGGAAGGGAGCAGTAGCGACCGTACTGGTGCAACAGGGAACGCTACGAGTGGGTCAACATTTCATCGTTGGACAGTTCTACGGAAGGGTGCGAGCCTTGCTCAACGAGCGAAATCAGGCGGTGGAATACGCTGAACCCAGTTATCCGGTGCAGGTATTAGGAATCGATGGTGTTCCAGAAGCAGGAGATAAGTTCATTGTGATGCCCGACGAAAAACAGGGTCGGGAAATTGCGCAGCGCCGGCAACAACTTAAACGCGAACAGGACATGCGGCAGATTCGATTGCTTACTCTGGATGAGATTTCACGGCAAATAAAAGAAGGCTCGGTGCAAGAATTAAACGTCATCGTTAAAGCGGATGTGGATGGTTCTGCCCAGGCGCTGTCAGATGCTCTGCAGAAAATTGTTCATAAGGATGTAGCCGTCAAAGTGGTGCGTCGGGCCGTTGGACCGATTACCGAGTCGGACGTCATGCTGGCGGCGGCTTCCCGCGCCATCATCATCGGATTCCACGTCCGTCCAACCATTAAAGCCAAGGCTCTGGCTGAAAGAGAAAATGTGGATATTCGGCTCTATAAAGTGATCTATGATGCCATCGAAGAAGTAAGCAAAGCTCTGGAAGGATTACTTGAACCGGAAGAAAAGGAACATTCCTTAGGTATGCTGGAAGTCAGAGAAATCTTTAAAGTATCACGCCTTGGCACTATCGCCGGCTGCTATGTATTGGAGGGAAAAATTAATCGGAATTCCATGATACGGTTGATACGAAACGATGTGGAAATTTACGAAGGACGGCTGGCATCATTAAAGCGATTTAAAGATGATGTTCGGGAAGTCCAGGCCGGTTATGAGTGCGGGATAATGATCGAAAACTTTAATGATATTAAAGTTGGCGACCATATTGAGGCCTTCGAAGTCATCAAAGAAAAAAGAACTTTGCAAGACTGAATCGTATTCAACTGGATGGAAAACCGTCATGCAAACCATCATTGGATTAATGACCGTTGATTTATTCATACCAGACAGCGGTTCACTGAAGGAAAAAAGATTGGTATTGAAAAGCATTAAGGATAAGATCCATCATAAGTTTAATGTGTCAATAGCGGAGGTGGATTTCCAGGATAAGTGGCAGCGGGCAGTTATTGGGATCGCCCAGGTTGGTAATGATTATGGGTTCATCGAAAAAAATATGCAAGAAATATTTAAGTTGATCGAATCGAACGGCAACGCTGAAATTGTAAAACACACTATTGAATTTATGTAACATGAAAACCGAAACTATTCGTCAAAAAAAGATCGCCGATCAAATAAAAAAACAAATCAGTCAGATTATCGATCGGAAATTGAAAGATCCGCGCAAGGGAATGATTACCATTACCCATGTGAAAGTCAGTGGTGATCTGAGAATCGCCAATGTGTATTTCACGTCGCTGGGTGACAACGAGCAACGACAGAAATCACAGCAAACGCTGGAAAAAGCGAACCATTTTCTGAGAAATGAACTATCTCCTTTTTTAAAACTGCGATTCATTCCGGAACTTCGTTTTTTTTATGATGAATCGTTGGACTATTCGCAGCATATTAATGAGCTCATAAAAAAAATTCACCTATCAGATACCGAAAAAGATCAATCGAATAATTAAGGACGAGCAGAAAGCCTCTCATTTCCTGGACAAAAATTGTTTATCACATTTCTGGTGCAGGGAGTGGACAGGATGCCAATTTCAATGAAAAATATTCAGCAAATTGATGGTGGGTATATCATAAATATAAATAAACCGGAAGGCTGGACTTCTTTCGATGTTGTAAAAAAAGTAAAAAAAGTGACCGGGTTGAAAAAGGTCGGTCATGCCGTAACACTTGATCCCTTTGCCTCGGGTGTGCTTCTGATATGTGTAGGCA
>CAYMXZ010000333.1:0-3355 GCA_964394475.1 uncultured Caldithrix sp.
CGGCAGATATCCGGTTTGACCGGTAGAAGCATGAAAAAGCCCATCTGTTGAATGACACACCGGGTGGTAATAATCTCCGGCATAAGCAGAAAGCAAACTCATTCCACAACGCTGGAAATAAAACCCTTTCAGCGACTTATGGAATAGCCCATGGTAAATGTCATTACCAATGGCAAATGGATAGGATTCTCCTCCTCCGGGTACTTCTATTCGATAATGCCCTGTGGTCTGAAAGGCTGAGAAATCTCCAATATAAAGGGTCAGTCCAGTCGCCGGATCATAATTTGTGAAAAGGTGCAACGGACCCTTATAAACAATGGTTGCCGATAGTGTATCCCGTATATAAAAACTATCAGCAACCTGGCTGACAAAAGCAATCTTGGGTTCATCGGGAAAATACCCCGATTGATCGATGTAAATTTGACCGCTGCTGAAAGAATAGAGCCATAAAATGAGAATCCCGATGACTTTGGTGGTATTTTTTCTCATCAGAAATCAATACCCACACTATACTTATAGACATTATCAAACAGACCAAAATCCACATAAGCAAAATCAAATTTGAACATCACATTGCCCACGATTGGATAGTAGATGCCTGCGCCGAACGTCAACGACTCTTCGGCATCGGGCAGAAACAGAGAACGATAACCACCGCGCAAAGCCAGGCGGTTTTTAAATACATATTCCGCACCGACATTTACGCTTTCATAATTATTATTGGGATGTTGGGCATCGGCGGAGACAAAGGCGCGATGCATTTCATTCTTAAATAATTGATAAGCCAAACCCAGCCGGAAATTAAGCGGTAACGGCCAGCTGCCCATTTGTAATTCAGCCGGAATTCGTCCATTATTACCAACCGTTTGCTGATCGGGATCATGCAGAATCATCGAATTTGGACCTGCCATTTTCATCGAAGTCCCAAAATTGGTGATGGCCATTCCCAGATAAAGTCCTTTGAAGGGAGTGAGGTAATGGACTCCTAAATCCACCGCAAAACCGGTAGCGTGCATTTCCCAGATTCCCTGCCGAATTACTTTTCCATTGGCACCGATGGAAAAGCGATCGGTGAGACGGAAGGCATAAGCTAAACTTACCGCAAAATCGCTTGCTCGAAATATCTGACCGGTTCCCTCTGGTTCAACAATACTGGTCACCTGCATTTCGTCCATGGTGAGTGAGGTAAAGCTGAGACCGACCGCGCCATATTTGCCTAAATTAAAAGCTGCTCCCATGAAGTCGAAACCAATATCGGCTATCCATTCGGTATGATTAAAAATTATCCCATGGCGATTTAATTTACCCAGTCCGCCAGGATTCCAATAAATGGCACTGGGATCGTCGGATAAGGCGGTAAAGGCTGAACCAATAGCCAGCGCTCTGGCTCCAACCCCGATTTCCAGAAAATTCGCAGCGGTGGTTCCTCGTTTGGAAACATTCGAACGGTAATTCTGGCTTTGCGCCTGAAGATTGATGATTAAAATCAACAGCAGGAATGATATGTATAAGTGTAATTTTCTGTTCATTTTTAACCCCGCTTATTTATTTAATGACTGCAAACTTGTTAACATAACTTCCTAATCCTGGAGCATCCACATGGTAGACATACACCCCGAAGGCGACTTCCATACCATCTTCAGTCATCAGATCCCAGGAATGTGCACCATCTTCCACCGGGTTATTATGATAGAGCGTTTTTACCAATACACCGGAGACGGTGAAGATGCGAATGGTGCAAACGGCTGGGAGATGAATAAAATCAATCTTGCGTTGACCTCTGCCTGACCCATAGAGATTTCGGGGTTCCCAGGCCGCCGTGCCAATATAGGGATTAGGCACTACTTTAATTTTTGATAAACTTTCCTTCGCCACGGTTAAATCCGTTCGTGAGGCTCGGGTTGAAAACTGAAAGTAGTCTCCCTGGTAAAAAGGTCGATTAATAAAAATCATATATTCATCACCTGGCTGGGGTTCACGAGGAATGGCATTAAACGGTGGATAATATCGAATATCCCATGCCTCGTAGGGGACATTGCCAACATACTCAAAGATGGAAATTGAATCGCCAATTGACAGGCTATTCGAGCGATCTTCATCCCACAGATATACCGCCGCTTTTTTATTCTCCGTGACATTTTGAATTTCAAAATTCAGCAGAATATTATTCCCCAATGATGTGTCCCTCACCGAATCATAGAAAGTTATTTTATAATGAGCCGGCCAGGGTTTAGGACCTGGTCTCACGCTCAAATCTAAATTACTATTGCCTATCAGCCAGCCGGTTTTATCAGGATTTACCGCCAGAGGAGTATCGACATTTACACTCACCACAAATCCATCCACCAGGGGACTGCTGATTCCCGGCCCAAAATTGGTAGCGTCAATATCAGTGGCTAAAGGCAGTAAGGTATCAGGCTCAACTTTATAGATACTGTAAGAAGTAGTTGAATATTTGGGAAATTGTCCCAGTGAGTTAAACACTACCCGATAGGCGGCATTTTCCTGGATAGCGGAGGGATTAATAATTTCAGGGCGAATGGATCCTGTCCCATAACCGGCCGTGACCTGCTCAAAATCCCCCACCAGTTCAGGCGGTAGATAACCTGCCGCTGGCGCATTGGGTGTCACCACGGCACAATTAATATCAATGAAATCGATATTTCCGGCAAAATCCATACTGATATTTTTAGTACATTCACTGGGAGTTAAGCCAAGAGAACCAAAATTTGGATCTCCCTGATCATAAGAAACCAGCGCATAGTAATAGGTTTTCCCATTCAACACATCGGTATCCACATAGGCATGCCGCAATCCGGTATCACTTCCTCGCCAGAAGCGGGCTCCATTGATACCGATGGGATCTGGACCAACGATCCCATCAATCACATCAAATTGCGCGATCGGTTTCCAGTACCGGGGTTCACCCTTGGAATCAGTAATTATTTTTATATCTTGAAATTCTGGTTCCAAACTGCGATAGATGAGATATCCTTCAAAATCACGACGGGGATTTCCCAGAGAATCGATGAGAAAACGATCCACCGATTTCTCGGCTACATCGTCCCAGTAGAGGTAAACTTTCCCATCCCCGGGTACAGCCGTGAGGGTAGGTTTATAAGGGGGAGCGGCAAAATTATAATTGGCGTTATAAATGGCCTGGACCGTAATTTTATTAAAAATGAGATCTTCCAGATCACTGCCAAAAGCCAGTGCCATCGAAAAGCGTTCCCGGGTATTCTTTCGCAATTCGAAGGGACCAGAACCAAATAGCAGGTGGATATTGGAATTATGCAAACTGGTGTCGAAATTTTGATAGGTCATGCGCCGCCACAAACCTTCATCATGTTTGGGC
>CAYMXZ010000334.1:0-3327 GCA_964394475.1 uncultured Caldithrix sp.
CATTATTCATCAGTTTTTCACCTGCTTCCCGATCCCCTTTAATTTCAAAAGTAATCATTCCCCCAAATTTTTTCATCTGACGGCAGGCCAGCTCGTACTGGGGATGCGTGCTTAAGCCCGGGTATCTCACCCAAATGATTTTGGGGTGCAGGGAAAGAAACTTGGCTACTTCAAAGGCATTGGCGCAGTGTCTGTCCATCCTCACCGGCAGTGTTTTCAGACCCCGCAGCAATAACCAGGAATTCAACGGACTGATAACGGCGCCCAGATCCCGCATTATTTTTCCCCTTAGATTAGTAATGAAATCTTTTTTGCCAATCACAATTCCGGCGATCGTATCTCCATGTCCTCCAATATATTTGGTAGCGCTGTGGATGATTATATCTGCTCCCATCTCGATCGGCCTCTGGAGATAAGGTGTGGCGAAAGTATTATCAATGACTAGCGGAATTTGATGTTTTCTACAGATTTTTGCGCATCCTTCAATATCAATGATGGCCAGGGTTGGATTGGCTGGCGTCTCAATAAAAACCAGTCGTGTTTTTTCATCGATGGCGGACTCGACCTTTGATAAATCGGTGGCATTCACCTCTTTCACTTTTATGTTCCATTTGGGTAGTGTTTCTTTATACAGGTTGTGAGTTCCGCCATAAACGGTATCGCTGGAAACCAGATTATCTCCGCTATTGCAAAGATCTAAAATGACAGCGGATATCGCTGCCATTCCGGAGGAAAAACATAAAGCGGCCTCTCCACCCTCTAAAAACGCCATTTCTCTCTCCAGTGCAGCAGTGGTAGGATTTCCCAGGCGAGTGTAAAAATATCCCTCTTCTTCACCGGCGAACAGAGCCGCTCCATGTTTTGCGCTTTTAAAGGCAAACGTTGAACTCTGATAAATAGGAACCGATATCGCTCCAGTTTGCGGATCAGCTCCACCGGAACCGTGAACACATAGCGTGGCAAATTTTGCCGTTGATAGGTCAAATTTACCCATAATTACCTCTCATTATTTATAAGTGATTTTTTAGGAATTTACACCATGGTGCCAAAATGAACGCTTCAACAAATTTTCTATTAAAATTTTCTCCATTGTCAGACTCCCCGATGAGAAATATATTATTTTTTCCTTCGACGAATCAAGGTGAATCAGAAAAATGAATATTTGTTTATACCTACAGCGGGTTACAACGATTTCACTGAATTCGATTGAATCGGGAGGTATCTGGTTTTTTTTCTCTTTTTTTTAAATAAGTCTAAAAGGATGGAAATTTCAGAGAAAATGTTCTAAAAGATCAATTTTTTTATATTTTGGAAAAGAATAAAGGAAAATATTTTTTTTTGTTGTCTCAAAATAAATTTTTATTAAATTGTAAAGCTTTATTTTAGGAATGGAGGGTCTTAACCTCTGTTGCCGATGTAGCTCAATTGGTAGAGCAACTGATTTGTAATCAGTCGGTTGGAGGTTCAAGTCCTCTCATCGGCTCACAGTCTGGGGAGGTAGCGAAGCGGTCAAACGCATCAGACTGTAAATCTGACGGCAGAAGCCTTCGGAGGTTCGAATCCTTCCCTCCCCACCAGTACAAGCTCGAACGACTGAGAATAGAGCGAGGGGTTGGTAAAGGGCACATTAGCGTGGCGGGAGTAACTCAATTGGCAGAGTCACAGCCTTCCAAGCTGTTGGTTGCGGGTTCGAGCCCCGTCTCCCGCTCTGCGTTTGGGTGAGGGAAAACCGAGCGCAACTTCAAGCCCAAGTAGCTCAGTCGGTAGAGCGCATCCTTGGTAAGGATGAGGTCACCGGTTCAATCCCGGTCTTGGGCTCATTTATTTTTAGGTGGTGAAAGGATTTTTAAAATAATGATTGAAAATAACTCTATGTTTAATTCAAAGGTAACCATTGGAGGATTGCTAAATGGCTAAGCAAAAATTTGAACGCAGTAAACCACATGTGAATGTGGGTACGATTGGGCACGTGGATCATGGAAAGACAACGTTAACCTCGGCCATCACGATGTACCTGGCAAAGAAGGGATTGGCGGATGTCCGCACGTTCGATAGTATCGATAACGCTCCGGAAGAAAAAGAGCGTGGTATTACTATTGCCACCGCCCATGTGGAATACCAAACAGAAAAACGGCATTATGCCCACGTGGATTGTCCGGGCCATGCTGACTATATCAAGAACATGATTACCGGTGCCGCTCAAATGGATGGAGCAGTGTTAGTGGTCAGCGCCGCTGACGGACCAATGCCCCAAACCCGAGAACATATTCTCTTAGCCCGTCAGGTGAACGTTCCCTATATCGTTGTTTTCCTGAATAAAGTGGATCAGGTGGACGATCCAGAATTGCTGGATCTGGTTGAGCTGGAGATTCGAGAACTGTTAACCAGTTACAATTTCCCCGGCAATGAGATTCCGATCGTGCGCGGCAGCGCTCTGGAAGCGATGACTCATCCGGATGATCCTGAAAAGACCAAATGCATCCAGGAATTGCTCGATGCAATTGATAATTATATTCCCACTCCTCAACGTGATATTGAAAAACCATTCTTGATGCCAGTGGAAGATGTGTTCTCGATTACTGGAAGGGGAACGGTTGGTACTGGCCGAGTAGAGCGCGGCAAAATTAAGGTAGGAGATGAAGTGGAAATCATCGGATTGGGCGCTCATCGTAAATCAGTGGTCACCGGTGTGGAAATGTTCCGAAAACTGCTCGATGAAGGTATGGCGGGTGATAATATTGGTCTATTACTACGCGGTGTAGAAAAGGATGAACTGGAACGTGTGATGGTGATCGCAAAACCCGGTTCCATCACTCCTCATACCAAATTTAAGGCTCGGGTTTATGTTCTGAAAAAGGAAGAAGGTGGTCGTCATACCCCATTCTTCAACAATTATCGACCGCAGTTTTATTTCCGAACTACCGATGTTACAGGAAGTATCCAGTTGCCAGAGGGTGTGGAAATGATCATGCCGGGAGATAATGTTGACATGACCGTGGAGCTTCTGAAGCCCATCGCGCTGGAGAAAGAGCTACGCTTTGCTATCCGTGAAGGTGGACGGACGGTGGGTGCAGGAGTCGTAGTGGATATTATTGAATAATTGAAAAATATGGAGTCGAAAAGTGCGTGAGATCATCACTCTGGAATGCACAGTGTGTAAGGAGAGAAATTATACCACTACCAAAAATAAAAGGGTTCATACCCAGCGGGTGGAATTTAAGAAGTATTGTCGTTTCTGTAATAAACATACTGTTCATAAGGAGACGAGGTAGGAAGCATCGATTGGTATAGGCCTGTAGCTCAATTGGCTAGAGCACCGGTCTCCAA
>CAYMXZ010000335.1:0-3297 GCA_964394475.1 uncultured Caldithrix sp.
CTCTAACGCAATTTGTGTTTGTAGGCTTCAATAAATTTAGGTATTACTTCCATAACATCTCCCACAATCCCATAATGACAAACATCAAAAATCGGGGCGTCAGGATCGTCATTGATGGCGATTATTTTTTGTGATTCCTGCATTCCAGCCCTGTGCTGAATCGCCCCGGAAATACCACAGGCAATGTATAATTTAGGACGAACGGTTACACCGGTCTGCCCTACCTGGCGATCAGGAGTAATAAATCCTGCATCTACCGCTGCCCGGGAACCGGCTACCTCTCCGCCAATCGTATGGGCTAACTCATAAAGGATTTGAAAATTCTCCTTGCTACCCATTCCATATCCACCAGCAACAATGATCGGAGCAGCTTTGAGATTTACTTTTTTATCTTCCTGGTGGCGTTCGATAATTTTAATGAATTCATCCATTTCATCAGTTTGGAAAGGGATTTTTATGATTTTGCCATTCAGGGGTGATTTTAAAGGTAAGAGTTCCATTACCCCTTCCCGA
The DNA here is from genome assembly GCA_964394475.1 of uncultured Caldithrix sp. Taxonomy (GTDB): domain Bacteria; phylum Calditrichota; class Calditrichia; order RBG-13-44-9; family RBG-13-44-9; genus RQOF01. The sequence goes on from CAYMXZ010000335.1 coordinate 514, forward strand.
ACGGTGGCCATTTGAGTCGCACTGGTGGGTGAAATAATGGTGGCGATAATGTTCCCGCCAAAGGCCGGGCGAATCTGCAACAAGAGATCTTTATAATCCTGACGCAAATAACTGACATTTGAAATCTGCAGATCGGTGCAATCGGCTGTTAATCCGCTCCGGGTGTGAGAAGCTACCCGTGGTGCCAGATCTCTTCCGATAGACGTCGCTCCAAATAAAAGAATACGAGGTTGATGTTGTTCAACCAGTTGAATCAGAATTCGACTATAAGGGAGAGTCCGATAATGATGAAGGTCAGGATGATCAATTATGAAAGCTTCCTGGGCACCATAGCGAAAGGTTTCGGAAGCGACGTGCTCGATTTGATGTCCAATGATGACGGCTTTTAAAGTTCCTGAAAAACTTTCGGCTAATTTTCGTCCCTTGGATAACAATTCAAAACTGACATCAGCCGGTTTTCCGTTGCGTTGTTCGATAAAGACCCAAATATCTCTGGCACTTTTTTTCATACTTTTCCTTAACCAAAAATTCGATCGGCCATTAATTGATCAATTAGTTTATTGATTCCAGCAGAGGTGGGTTCAATTTTGACATGCTCTCCTGCTCCCAGGATGACTGAGTCGACTTTATATACTTTAGTTGGTGAGCCGCTCTGGCCAATCCGGTCCTCGTCAACTGGCAGATCATCGCAGGTTAAGGTTGGAATAAACAATCCACGACTCTGGAATTCATCTTTCAAATCATCGATATAGAGTAGCGAATTCTGATTAACCATTTCTTCCAGTTCCGGTAAGGATCTGGCATTCTTGTAGGCCATCACCCGTCGCGCTTTAAAGGGGCGCGGTTCTGCTGCTTCTTTAATTACCGTGATTAATACCGGCAGTCGGCTCTCTAAAATTTCATAACCATCGTCAATGCGGCGACAAACTGTTATTTTTTCTCGGCTGAGATTCAGGATTTTTTCTGCATAAGTGATCTGGGGGATGCCTAATTTTTCAGCGGTTTGCGGACCCACCTGTGCGGTATCGCCATCAATCGCCTGTCGGCCAGCAAAGATAATGTCAAATGACCCTATTTTTCGAATGGCTTCACTTAATACGTATGAGGTGGCCAGAGTATCCGCTCCAGCGAATTTGCGATCACTAATTAAATAGACTTCATCTGCTCCCATGTACAGACACTCTCTCAGAACTTCTGAGGCCTTCGGGGGGCCCATGCTTATAGCGGTAACCGTTCCGGAATATCGCTCTTTGAGTTGTAAGGCCAGTTCCAGCGCCACTTTATCTTCTGGATTAAAAATAGCTGGCAATTTGGCGCGATTTACGGTTCCATCTGGTCGCATCACTTGCTCATGAATATTGGCAGTGTCTGGAACCTGCTTGACTAAAACCATCAGTTTAAAACTCATAAAATTCCTTTCCACTGACCGTAAATTTATAAATATAATCAGGCCATATAAAAAAATGAATAGAAAAGATTGAAAATTTCCGTTTTCTCAATTACCATATCTAAATAATTGCTCGATAATATAAACCTGTTACAAATATTATTCAGCGATTGAATGATTCATTCTATCCATTTATTATGGATCGTTTAGAGGTCAAAATAGATATTTATATCGAACTATTTGCATTCATTTTAAAGTCTAAGATTTTAATCGTCAAACATTTTTTAAAAACTTGATTTTAAATTTAAAAATGTTATTTTTAGGGAAAAAAGAGAATATTCGTTGTAAGAGATACAGCAATTTAACACAAAAAACGTAAAAAGATCAGTCAATTCCTCCAGGTGAGGAATGTAGACGGGCCGGTGATGGCAGCAGGATATTGCCCTGTAGGACTTTCAATTCTTCAGGGCTTTTTTAATAGTAAATAAAAGATTGATTTCTGAGAGAGGATTGATAAATTCATCATGGAAACTCTGGTTCACGAAAACGCAGAGAAGAAAAAAGTTGCTTTTCTTTCGGTATTAGCCGCTATCTTTCTCACTCTTTCTAAATTTGTGATTGGAATAATTACCGGAAGCCTGGGGATTTTATCAGAAGCCTTACATTCTGCCTTAGACCTGGTGGCGGCCGTTATTACTTACTTTTCGGTGCAAATATCCAATAAACCAGCCGATAGAGATCATCACTACGGTCATGGTAAAATTGAAAATATATCTGCTCTACTGGAAACCTTTCTGCTCCTAATCACCTGCAGTTGGATCATTTATGAAGCCTTTCATCGTCTCATTAGCGGAGAATTTCATTTTGACGTTTCGATCTGGGCATTTCTTGTGGTAATTACTTCCATTATCATTGACTATACACGTTCACGAGCCCTAAAGAAAGCGGCTCAAAAATATAACAGTCAGGCCCTGGAAGCCGATGCTCTGCACTTCTCAACCGATATCTGGAGTTCAAGTGTGGTTTTTATAGGATTGATTGGCGCTCATTTTGGCTGGCATTTCGCCGATTCTATCGCGGCCTTAATTGTAGCAATGATCGTAATTTATGTGTCATTAAGATTAGGAAGAAGATCAATTGATGTCCTTTTAGACAAAGCGCCGACCCAGTATATCCAGATCGTCGAGGACATTCTTAAAGAAAATCTACAAGTCAGTTATTTTCATGACCTAAAAATCAGGGATTCTGGGGCAAATGTGTTTATCGATATAACTATCCATGTGGATCCCAAAATGAATATTGAACAGGTGCATCAAATCACTGACAACGTCGAGAATCAGATTCGACAAAAAATAAAACGTTCTGTTATTCATATCCATCAAGAACCCGAGGATAAC
>CAYMXZ010000336.1:0-3270 GCA_964394475.1 uncultured Caldithrix sp.
CCTCTGCAGGGTTATGCCAGAGATTTCATTCCTTTAATGGAAGAAATACTCCCCGAACTGGTGAATAAAGATATAAAAGTGATAACCAATGCCGGTGGCGTTAATCCCATCGCTTGTCGTCAGGCACTTTTTGAATTAGCGCTTCGAATGGGATTTAGTGATCTGAAGATTGGAATAGTATATGGTGATGACATCATGCCTCGTATCGATCAGTTGCTCGCGTCGGGGATTGAATTACGCCACATGGACAGTAAAGAGCCATTGGAAAAAGTTCGTTCAAAATTATACAGTGCCAATGTCTATTTTGGTGCACAGCCCGTTGTAGCAGCTTTGCGTCAGGGAGCCCGGATTGTTATTACCGGAAGAGTGACAGATACTGGTTTGACTTTGGCGCCAATGATTTATGAATTTAATTGGTCAGAAAAGGATTATCATAAATTAGCTTCCGGAATTGTCGCCGGGCATTTAATTGAGTGTGGGGCACAGGTAAGCGGCGGTAATTTTTTAGCTGATTGGCAGAACGTACCGGATATGGCTCATCTCGGTTTTCCGATTATAGAAGCCTATCCATCTGGTGAATTTATCATCACCAAGCACGAAGCTACCGGTGGATTAATTGATCTTCGCACAGTGAAAGAGCAGTTAGTGTATGAATTGGGGAATCCCCGGGATTATATTACTCCTGAGGTCGTAGCTGATTTCACTTCCATTCAATTGGAACAAGAGGCAAAAAATCGGGTGCGGGTAAACGGAGTGAAGGGAAAAAGACCTACTCCCTATTATAAAGTCTCTATCTCCTATTCAGATGGCTGGATATCGGTAGGTAAACTCACCTATGCCTGGCCCAATGCCCTGGAGAAAGCAAAAAAAGCGGATCAAATCATTCGTCAGCGAATAAAAGATTTGAAACTGAAATTCGATGAAATTCATACTGAATTTGTCGGAATAAATGCCTGTCATGGACCGCTTTCACATCCCATTCCTGATCCCAATGAGGTGGTGCTGCATATTGGGGTTAGAGGGTCAAATCTATCACAGGTGGAACAATTCAGCCGGGAAATTACGCCACTGGTTCTGTGTGGACCACCTACTGTCACTGGTTTTGGATCGGGAAGATCCCGTCCTAAAGAAGTGGTAGCTTTCTGGCCAGCCCTATTGCCGAAAAAACTGGTCGAACCGATAGTGGATGTTCAATAATCAACCTGTAAAACCATTCAATCAAAAGTGAGAAATACGTATGAAAATACAACTGATTGAACTGGCTCATGGAAGATCCGGAGATAAGGGGGATACTGTTAATGTGGGAATTATTGCCTATAAGCCTGAATATTATCCATTTTTAAAAAGAATACTCACCCCGGCCCGGGTGAAGAAACATTTTAGAGGGATCTGTAAAGGAGAAGTTGAAAGATTTGAACTTCCGAATCTGTGGGCACTAAATTTTCTTTTGCATAAATCTTTAGGCGGAGGAGGTACTCAAACTTTGCGACATGACGCTCAGGGGAAAACATTGTCAACCGCTTTTTTACGGATGGAAGTAGAGATTCCGGATCATCTGGTTGCTAAATGGGGACTGATCAATGAGAAGTCCAAACAGAGAAGGAAAAGTAAATGAGAGGTTCAGGCGCCACCGCTTCACCTTTTTTATGGTATGGTTATCTGGGATTGGGATTGATCGTTCTGGCGGAATTCGGATTGCTTTTTCATCGGTGGTTTTTTGAGATTTATATGACTCCCTTATGCTGGAGTGGTTTGATTCTGTTTTTAGATGCGCTCAATTTTCGTCTGGCAGGGCAATCCCTGATCCAATCCCGACCCGGCGAATTTCTCTGGATGCTTGGGTGCTCAATTGGTTTATGGTATGTGTTTGAATTTTATAACCTCTTCATCCAGAACTGGCATTATGTCGGTCTGCCAGAAAATCGCTGGTTGCGTTACAGTGGATATTTGTGGTCTTTTGCAACGATCTGGCCGGGGATTTACCAGATTTATGATCTGATCCGTCATCTGAAAATTTTCGATCAGGTGCAAATAAAAAAACGAACCATCTCTGACCGATTTTTATCAGTGTCCGTCCTTTTTGGTTCGATCTGTCTGCTGCTTCCGCTGGCAGTCCCTCGATCAGTTGCCCAATATTTGGCTGCCCCCATCTGGATTGGAATGGTTTTTCTGTTCGATCCCATTAATTACAAGTATCAGAGATTTTCGCTTATCAGAGAACTGGCTGATGGAAAAATATCCTCTCTACTGCAGCTATTTGTTACCGGCCTTATCGCCGGCGGATTATGGGAATTCTGGAATTATTGGGCAACCGCCAAATGGTTATATACGGTTCCTATTTTAGGTGACATAAAGATTTTCGAAATGCCCATTTTGGGCTACCTGGGTTTTCCAGCTTTTGCCGTGGAAGTCATCGTGATGTGGGAAACGGTGAAATTGGTATTAAAAATGACCTGAAGGTGAAGAAGAAAAAGAAAAAATTTGATAATTGGCCTGAATAATTTTCCCTGCAACATAAGTTTCAGGAAAATATTGAAAAGGTTGGGCGCCATTGGTTTTTTCGATTCAGCTGAGTGTTGTATCATCTATATATGTAAAAGACTTTAGAGGGTGAGAAAAAAATGTTATAAATAGATAAACTTTATTCTTGTTGTATGAGAAGATGAGTAATTCAAGGCGAAGGCGGAAAAAAGATTGAGTTACAAAAGCCACGTTATATGGGAGGAATTAAAAAAAATTCCTTATGATAATAAAGAGCTGCATAAATTATTTCAACATGATTTAAGATATCACGCCTTTGGAGTTTAGAACAATTGATATCAATTTTGTTTGAAAATCTCATCTCTATTGGGTATAATGCCATTCCAATAAAGTAACTATTTAAAGTTATCCAAATCAAAATCCCCTCGCTCCTGAATGAATTGGGTAGCCTTGCCGTTATTTTCAATTCATCGATTACACTGGATATCCGTGTCTCACAATGAGACACAGGGATATCCTCTACATCATACGCTATCTTAAATAATTATTACCAAAATTATTACATTTGAATCTCCGAAATTGTCCTGAATTCGTTTAAACGGATTGATCGATAAAAAAGGATTACCTAAACAAAAAAGCCCCGCTTTGAACGGGGCTTTTTATACTATAATCTTTCCAATTATTATTTCATAAACAGCATTTTCCTGGACTGCACAAAATCACCGGCCTGTAGACGATAGACATATACTCCCGATGCGACTGAATGACCATGGTCATCCTGACCATTCC
>CAYMXZ010000337.1:0-3252 GCA_964394475.1 uncultured Caldithrix sp.
AGTAATAATAAATAAATAGAGAAGGAGGTTTGTATGAAAAAAATTTTGGTTTTGCTCGTTCTATCTTTGAATTCAGTAGGCGCACCACACCAGCCATGATAAGTGAATATCTCTGGTGGTGGCTTGATGAAAGATCACAACCCACATTTTTAACCAAGATGGTGATTGAACGGTGGTTGGGAATAAAAAATCCTTCCCGACAGAAGTTGCTTCAGCATCAGATGTTTTTAGCAGCTGAACTCACTGAACTATGGCGTCGATTAAATATAGATGCTATTATGCCTTTTGTTTACTTAAGCACCAGCCGGGGGGCAACCGCTAACTGGTTTTCAGGCTCCTTAAAACTTTTAAAACCTAAACCCATACTTCAGACCTTGAAAAATGCTTTTTCGCCCATTGGTTTGAGTCTGGAAATATGGGATCGGCATTTTCTGACTGAAGAACATCGAGAATTTACAGTCTACCTGTTTAATGATACTTCCCGACCACACAGAGTTAATTTTGAATTACGCTGGCCAGATCAATCAACAAAACTCTATTCTCAAAAAAACCTTCTACTGGCACCTCATCAACATCTAAAGAAAAAAGTCAAAGTGATTTTTGATGGGAAACCACGCCAAACTGAACTGGTTGGAATTGTTAATTCTCAAGGAAACTCACAGTTCGCCATGAGTAAAAAGCCTGTGATAATTTTTCCTCAACCTTTGGTTCCTATAAGGGATAAAATTCCCGCTCTTTGCCTGCATGATATAAATAGAGAACAAGAGATTAGAAAATTTTTAACAAAACATCGATTTTCCACGGCAATCTTTCCAGAAAATTTGGAAAATTCAAAAATAGTATTTGTGAATGCCGGCAGTCTGGATAAGCTTTTTAATCATAATCTACACAACATAACAAATTTCGTAATGAATGGGGGTATCCTTATTCTCCAGGAACCGGAGTATGGAATTCACAGAGAAGCAGACATCCCTATTGTTGATGGAATAGAATTAACAATTCGATATCGTTTGGATCAGGATCAGGGAGGATATGATTCTTATGTTTTTCCCAAGCATCTAAAACATCCGCTGTGGAAAGGTTTAAGGGCAGACTATCTAAAAATGTTCAACGGTGGTCTGGGTGGAGAAATTGTCAGTCAATATAATGTACGTCCCACTGTTCCTTATCATACCCTGGCGAACTGTCATCTTTATCTAAAAGTCCCGGCCGTAATGGAAGTGCCATTCGGAAAGGGATGGATCATTATTTCCCGAATTCAGATCCGGGGTCGATTGCTTATGATGAATAACAGGGATTTATATCAACGGCGATATGACCCGGTGGCCGAACAATATTTCTGGAATCTGCTGCAAGCTTATCGGGAGAGTGACCGTTATCAAAAAAGTTTATTTCAGGAATTACAAAAAAAATCCCTGTATATCGCCAGGGTAAAATATTCATCACGCTTACGGGTCGATGTCTTTGATACTCGTATTGTGACTCAATGGACAAGTGATAAAAGGGATTGGCAGTTTTTAAATATTGATATGGCAAAAAGTGCAAAAGTAAGTAAGTTTCGACTTCAGTGGGATATAGCAGAAGCGATTGATGTTCGCCTTTTATACGCTTCTGATAACCGAAAATGGGAAATATTTAAACATCTTAAAAAAAGCATCCATAAAATAGTGGAACTGGATGTCTCAGTCCTCCAGGCATATAACTATCGAATTGAGTTCAGAGAATATGGCAATAAATGGGGGTTGTCATCCCTGCACGTGGAAATTTTCTGAAAAAATCGCTCATCCTTATTATCAATAAAAGTGGATGAGACAATTAACTAGATTTCGAAATAGTAAATATTTTTTATTGATCATCTATAGCTTTTCACACTCCTGTCTGTAACGGGCAGGCTAACCCTGGCATTTCCCCGGCGCGCAGGGAAATGGAATGAGGGGTCAAAAAGAAAATAATTTAACATTTCACGCGAAATGACATGGATATAACAATTTCTCAACTAAAACATTTTCGGAGCTAAGGGAATAACCATAATATTTTTTTATTCTCTTTTTTATGAAAAGAAAATCTTTCATAATTTAATGATGAATTCCTGATATATGAACGTGAATGAAACATGGTTTTCTTAAAAAAAGATGAGATGATAAAGGAGAGATTGACAAAATGGGTATAGGAAAATATTCAGAACATCTGGGAAACCTGACAGAAACAGTTGATCATATTCTGCATAAAATCGAAGAGGAGAAGATAGTATCCCGCATCTGGCAGCATGATTATACCGTATGGAAAGAAAAACCAGATGAAATTTCCAATCGTTTAGGCTGGCTCCACGCTCCAGAAAATATGGTACCCAATCTTCCAACCATTTACAGTTTTGTAGAAGAAATCCGTTCAGAAAAGTTTAAAAATGCCATACTATTGGGTATGGGTGGATCCAGCCTGGCACCCGAAGTCTTTCAAAAAATTTTTGGGGTAAAACCCGGCTTTATAAACCTCGCCGTATTAGACAGTACTCATCCTGCGATTGTTACTGAATACTTCACCCGATATCAACCTGAAGAGACCCTCTACATTGTTTCTACCAAATCTGGGGGCACTGTCGAAACCATCTCATTGATGAAGTATTTTTATACTGCTGTCCAAAAAGTTTTAGGAAAAGCAAAGGTCGCCAAGCATTTTATGGCCATTACTGATCCTGGCAGTTGTTTAGAAGAGATAGCACGACAATTGAATTTTCGAAAAATATTTCTCAATGATCCCAATATCGGAGGTCGATATTCTGCTCTGACATATTTCGGGTTAGTCCCTGCGGCTTTATTGGGCATCGATTTAGATCGTTTGCTGCACAATGCCAGGGAAATGAGTCAAAGCTGTAAAATTTCCGAATTTCTCTCCGGAGACGAAAATCCAGCTGCCCGATTGGGTGCCGTGATGGCTGCTACCGCTGAGAAGGGAAGAGATAAAATGACTTTTGTTCTTTCTCCTTCATTAAAACCGTTTGCCACATGGAGTGAACAGCTCATAGCCGAAAGCACCGGTAAAGAAGGAAAAGGAATCCTCCCCGTGTTAGATGCGAAAATTATGAAAATTGATTACTACCGTTCAGACCGCTGGTTTACATTTTTTCGGTTAGGACAAGATGAGAAACTCATTCGATTCATTTCCAAAATGAAAAAAACTTCTCATCCATTAATAGAAATTCAGCTAAACGATGTGTATAATTTAGGTGATGAATTTTTCCGATGGGAAATGGCC
>CAYMXZ010000338.1:0-3234 GCA_964394475.1 uncultured Caldithrix sp.
ATCGTGATTATTTTCAACTCATCCCCAGGCCGGATGATATTATTTCGACGGTTATTCCATTTTTTCAGCTCGCTAATTGAGACACCATACCGGTTGGCGATGTCCCACAGGGTATCGCCTTCCCTCACCGTATAGATGATCACTCTATCGTTATCGCCTGTTTTATCACCAGTGGTATCCTTCACTGCTTTTTCACTATCTTTCGCTTTATCAGCAGGTATCGTACCAATGGGTAACCAGATGTTCAATTTCTGATTCGGATATATTTTTCGGGAATAAGTTAAACCATTCCAGCTACGAATTTGATTGATTTCCACTCCATATTTAGTGGCGATCGCCCATAGTGTTTCACCGGGTTGAACGATATGAGTATGCTTTTCACGACCCGGTACTGACAGAACGGGTTGAGTGGTGACCTCCTCAGGATCAACTGTTCTGGCAGCCTGTCTGGCTAAAACCCGGGCATACTGTTTATTTTGCGGATAAGGAATCACCAGCTGATGACCGGCCCGGATGAAAGATCCTTTAATCTTATTAAACCGTTTAATCTCATCGGCGCTCACTCCATATTTGCGCGAAATCTGTGAAAGGGTTTCACCCTGACGAATGTAGTGGGTCACATAGGTAAACTTCTCGCTATCTGGAACTTTGCTGTAATTAGTGAGGAACAATTCCCTGCTTCCTTTCGGAATATTTAATACCCACTTTTCCAGGTCAGGGGGAGTACACCAGCGGAGCAAGGCAGGATTCAAACGTTTTAGTTCATCAAAGGTACTGTTCACACAGTCCGCCACGATGTTCAGGTCAACACATTCTCTGACGGTCACGGTATCATACACAATTGGTTCTTCCGGTTCGACAAAGAATCCGAAGGCGGCAGGATTTTTAGCAATATGAACCGCTGCAATAAAAGTAGGGACATAATTTCGCGTCTGGCGAGGAAGTCGCGGCAATTCCCAGAATTCTTCAACTTTATACTGATTCATCCGTTTTTCAATTTTTGCCGGACTGAAATTATAGCCGGCAATGGCCAGATACCAGTTATTAAATCTCTGATAAAGATCGCGTAAATGTCTGGCGGCGGCCCGGGTCGATTTTTCAGGATCGCGCCGATCGTCATACCACCAGCTACTATTTAATCCATACGCTTTGCCAGTTCCCGCAATAAATTGCCAGATACCCACCGCTCGCGCATACGATCGGGCATGAGCAATAAATCCACTCTCAATCATGGCCAAATAAAATAACTCTTCCGGGACCCCCTCCTCTTTCAGGATGGGAATAATCAAATCTTTATACCAGCCCGTTCGCTGCAACCATTTGGTAAAGACTCTTCTTCCCCGGCCTTGAAAATAATTAATGGCATTTTCCACTTTTTTATTCAACACCAGCGGAATAGTAATTTGCTGTTCCTCACCAATCACATCTACAATAGCAATCCCCACACTATCTGAATCAACACCTGCCAAACCTTCATCGATTTCCTCTAATATTTCCAGCACACTATCGGCAGCCAGGGAATCCCGTTCACTGCCATTCATGCGAGCAACAAAATGAGAGTATTCTCGTGAAATCTGTTCCTTGCGCAGCAAGCTAATGCTATCGGTTCCAGTCGATTGTTTTCCTTTAAATTGTGAAGAAATTTCTATAGCGGTTTGAAAGCATTGATCGGCGTTCGCAGAATCTTTTTCCTGTTCAAAATGTTTCCCCAGTTCAATATAAGACCAGGCCATTTCCAATGAATCTACTGGAACATAGCTCACCGGCTGAACATCCGTTTGCACAGAATTTACTTTCACTGTTCTGGAACCACTGCAACTAAGGCTGACAATGAGTATCAAACCAATTAACCATTTTTTCATGCTGATATTTTTCCTTCTTTGATCAATCTCGCTATTCGTTTTAACAATTCTGAAGTCGAAATTCCCGGCGTTAATGCTATCGTCACAACTTGACCTCCATGCGCTTCAACTACATCTCGACCTACAATTTGATCTAAAGTATAATCGCCACCTTTCACCAATACATCAGGCAATAGAGACGAAATGATGTTTTGTGGAGTTTCTTCATCAAAATAACAGATATAATCAACGGCGGATAAGCCCGCCAGAACCATCGCTCGATCTTCCTGATCTACTAACGGTCTCCAGTCGCCTTTCACTAATTTTACTGACGCATTGGAGTTTAATCCAACCATGAGCACATCACCCAGGGCACGTGCTTGTTCAAGATATTCGACATGCCCTCGATGCAAGAGATCGAATACTCCGTTGGTGAAAACCACTTTTTTCCCGGCCTTTCGGAGCTGGTTTCGGATCTGCCTTAATTCATTGAGCGATTTCAATTTGTTCTGTAAAACGTTTAGCACCATCGCTATTTACTTTGATTACTTCTGACGGATGAATGATGATAGTTGATCAATGAATCTCTTAATTTGTCAAGTTTGACCGGCACTACTCCAACCTCCTCACATACCAGTCCGGCAGCAAAATTCGCCATGGTCACTGCCTGCTTCATACTGGCCCCACCGCACAACGCATAGGTTAAAGTGGCAATCACGGTATCTCCCGCTCCCGACACATCGGCCACCTTGCGAGCTTTCGTCTCCACAAAAGTATGTTGATTATTCTTTTCAATTAAGGCCATTCCCAGCGCCCCGCGGGTAATAAGTACTGCTTCGCAATTCAAGAGCGATAATAATTTATTGCCCGCTACTATCACATCTGGCTCATCTTTAATGCGCATCGCCAGGGCTTCTTCAGTTTCCTTCACATTCGGTTTAAAAACCGTCACATTCTTAAACTCGAAGAAGTTGTCAAATTTGGGATCGACGGTGATCAATTTTGCTTTACGAGTGGCCAGATCCACAATACGACTGATCAGCCAGGGCGCCACCACTCCTTTATTATAATCCTGAATAATAATCGCCGAAACATCTTCGATATGCGAAACAAAAATCTCAAATAATTTTTCCTGAACTTTCAGAGAAATGGGTTCCACCGTTTCCTGATCAACCCGTGCGATATGCTGATTATTTCCAATAATTCTGGTTTTTACCGTGGTTGGTCTATCTGGCAAGGCCATGATCCCATCGTTAGCTAATCCATTTTCTTTCATCATCTTCTGAAATAATTGTCCCATACGGTCTTGTCCCACTATCCCCACTAAAAGTGGAGTATGTCCCAATCCTATCAAATTATAGGCCACGTTAGCTGCTCCACCGAAGCGCACCTG
>CAYMXZ010000339.1:0-3230 GCA_964394475.1 uncultured Caldithrix sp.
GTTCACCATACTGTCCCCCCGCACTCGTAAGGCAAAATAGCGACCTTCTGATTTTATGAGAGTGCGCGGCAACATCACATAATCTTCAATATTTTCCTCAGCCAGGATTGGATGGCCGGCCGCCACTCGTCCCACCAGCGGTACCTGCACCACTTCGGCTGGAGGCTGGTATTGGGGATGGATAATCCGGATGCTACGCGCTAACGTGTCACTGCGGGTGATGTAACCCTTGCGCTCCAATGCCCTTAGATGACGCACCACCCCATGCTTGGAAACAATCCCAAAAGCATCGGCAATCTCCTGGAAGGTCGGTGGATATCCAGATCGAGCGATGTATTCGGAAATAAACTGCAACACCGCCTTCTGACGTTGGGTAATCTCTTTCATCCTGTTCCTCCATTTAAGTGTCGTTCGCTGTTAACTACTTCTGAACATGGTAAATAAAAGTTCACTAAAATTATAAAAAACTTTTTCCCCTTTGTCAAGAAAAAAAATAGAATATTTTTGTATACTAATTTAAAGGGGAAAAATAAGGCGGTCAAAAGAATCGGTATGAAATGATTACCTGAAACAGTGACTTGATAAGTACTGGTTGACTCATATGAAATGTAACCCTGGCAATTTTGTTATATGCTTGCATTTTAGGGAGTGATTTTATATATTTCCGCGCTTTTTAAGTTATTATTTTGGAGGGCTTATGAAAGGAAAAAGGATTAGTCTGGTGTTGTTGCTGGTGATGGTATTTTCCCAGTTAGGATGTGGTAAGAAGTTAGGGGAAAAAGAATATTTTGATATGGCTTATCAGCATATGAATAAGGAACAGTGGAGTGAAGCCGAGAAGAATTTTCAAAAAATTCTGGATGACTATCCTAACGGGATGTATTCTTCCAAGGCGCTATTCATGATCGGTTTTGTGAATGCCAATTATCTGAAAAATTTCGAGAAGGCCAGGAAATATTATAGCGAGTTTTTGGAAAAATACCCCAATCACGAACTGGCCGATGATGCGAAATATGAACTTGAAAATTTGGGGAAGGATATTAATGAACTTCCTTTCCTGAAAAATGAGTCAGCAGAAAAAGATAGTGTGGTGGCTGATATTCCCTCGCAGAAAGATCAAAAACCGTAAAAGGTAGTTGAAATGCCGGGGAAAACGATAATGATCTCCCCATTGCGCCCTGTTTGCAGTCGAAACAGGGCTTTTATTTGAATAAAAAATTCAGGAACTTTTTACAAAACCTAAAAGTATACATACCTTTTTTAAAAAAATTAGTAGTTTATGGATCGCAAAAAGATGATGAAAATTATTACCTTCGCATGGTTGATATTCGTCAGCATTACCGGTTACAGTCAACCTCTTGACTCTCTCTCAAACCCATTCGATTATCAAATCCAATTTCACAGTTATGTGGAAGAGAGCAAAGTTCCTTTAAATCGTCCGGTTATTTTGCATCTGGAGATTTCCTGGTTGGGGAAACTCAATCGCTACCAGATCGAGCCGGTGTCTCAACCGATTCTGACCAATCTGTTGTTGGAAGGGAGTGGTTCGGAAAACCGATTATTAACTCTGGAAGACGGAAGTCTAAAGTCCATTAAGGCGATTACTTATCGCCTGCGCCCGCTGGAAATGGGAATGGCTTATATAGATGGATTGGTAGTAAAGTATCTGGATCAGGAATCCGGCGAAGAGGAGAAACTCAGCTCCCAGCGAATTATGGTTGAAATCACAGAACCATTACCGGAAAAAGATGGCAGGAAATTAAAAGCGGTGATCTATATTATTCTTTTCATATTATTTTTCCTGGTTACCGGATACTTTCTGCTGATTTATTTTCGGAAGAAACGATTAACCAGCAAAGGTGTTCCGGCCATTGTTTCTCCTGCGGAGTCATATCTGAATCGATTAGCACAGGAGGTCGATCCCCGAGGAACCAACCTGGACCAAATGATTCAGCGACTTTCCAAATTATTTAAGGAATATTTAGAGCAGGACTTCAATATTCCAGCCAGGGAGCAAAGCACTCAGGAAATCATCCAATCCCTACAGACCCTTGAAATTGATGATCAGGATAAAATTAATTTATCTTCTTTATTCGAAAAATTGGATGTCATCAAGTTTGCCAAGAAAAATATTGAACCGTCTGATTTTATTCATTTGTATGGTACAATAGAAAACTTTCTTTTGAAACGAAAAAAATTATTTGAAACCACTCTGAGCGCAGCAAAGGAGGTCAAATGAATGTAGATATTCAAGCGATTAATGAAAAAATTCAAAAAGAAAGTGCATTTGTCGAAGCAGTTAATTCGGAAGTCCATAAGGTCATTGTTGGACAAACTTATATGATCGAGCGCCTGCTAATCGGTTTGTTATGCAATGGGCATATCCTGTTAGAAGGAGTTCCTGGTCTGGCGAAAACACTGGCGGTAAAAACGTTATCTTCGGTTATTCAGACAAGATTCCAGCGGATACAATTTACTCCCGATCTGTTGCCGGCTGATTTGCTGGGAACGTTGATTTATAATCAGAAAACAGGTGAATTTACGGTTCGTAAAGGCCCAATTTTCTCCAATCTGATACTGGCTGATGAAATCAACCGATCACCCGCTAAAGTGCAAAGTGCGCTCCTGGAAGCCATGCAGGAAAGACAGATTACTATTAGTGATCATACCTTTAAATTAGAAGAGCCTTTTTTAGTGATGGCCACTCAGAATCCCATTGAACAGGAAGGAACCTATCCATTGCCCGAAGCGCAGGTTGATCGTTTCATGCTTAAATTGAATATTACGTATCCCAGGAAAGAAGAAGAGCTGGAAATTATGCAGCGGATGGCTACCGGCAAAACCATCGAAGTGAAGCCGGTGGTTACACCAGCGGATATTCTTAAAGCGCGACAGGTGGTGCACGATGTGTACATGGATGAAAAAATTGATCGCTATATTATTGATATCGTTTTTGCTACCCGAAATCCTGAGGAATATGGGTTAAAGGATTTAAGCCCGTTGATCGCTTTTGGTGCTTCACCGCGAGCATCGATTAATTTGAAATTGACGGCCAAAGCTCATGCATTTCTCCGGCGACGTGGTTATGTCACCCCGGAGGATGTAAAAGCAATTGGCATGGATGTTTTGCGACATCGCATTATTGTAACGTATGAAGCGGAAGCAGAAAATATTAATTCAGAAGATATTGTGCGACGGGTGTTAAATCATATCGAAGTACCCTGATCATT
>CAYMXZ010000340.1:0-3228 GCA_964394475.1 uncultured Caldithrix sp.
GAAATATATACGGTGAGTCCCATACCAAAATTAGGGATGATACCTTTCGAAGGGGTAGTGGCCATTACCACGTCGCTCCCCGGAACCACTTCTCCTGGTGGATATTGGGGAAAGGGTCCCTGATATAAACGATCTTTAACAGTGGGGCCGTTTCCAAAATCATAATTTTCCCAATTATGCTCTGGTATAAATGCGCGGGCCGACCTGATTCCGATGCCCGACAATACGGCACTCAGTGCACTGCTTTTCAGAAAAGTTCGGCGATTCATCTTCATGGCTATCTTCTCTTAATTTTTATGAGGTACACATTTAATGAGCAAATAATTATCAAAGGAAATATTCATCTGAGGTTCATGGCCGGAGATCGAGGTGAACTGCTGGCCATTTACATAATCGATGACGTCATAGTTCCCCTGTTCTGGCAGCCCTCTCAAGGTCACAAGACCACTCCAACTGGTATCATCCGCAAAAAATGAATAGTAATAGACATCTCCATCGGGTGATTTTTTCCGAAATACATAAGTCTCCGGACGATCATAAAAAATATCGTATAGATTCAGATATTCACTTTGACTGATCTTCTCAGTATGGTAAATCGAAATCCATTTTTTATAGAAAGCAAAGGTGCTGCTATCTGGAGTTCGGCCATAGAAGAGTTGCGGAATGCTGCCTGAACCCACAGCGGTGGGTAGGCGCCATATCCCTTCTTCTACATTGGTATAATCACTGCTATATGGTGATTGATTGCCTTTTAAGGCTCGATATAATTTCATGTAGCGACGCACGGTAATATAGTCGGGGGGATCAGCGGCAATGGTCTGCGAAATATATGGCAAAGTGGCAAAATTGCAGATGGTTCCGCAGGGGCATTCCATAATTGTTACCTGCGGATTAATCAATTTGGCTTCCTCATAAAAAACTTGAAATACCTTATCGTAATCCTCACAGGATTCGTTCGGGTTCCTATGGTGATGCAAGGGATTATAACACGGCGGGCAGGTGTACATCCCATCGACTTTGAAAGCATCGGCACCATATTCGCTCACCAGTCGTCTGGCTAATTGCCGGTGATACTGCTGTACTTCCGGGAGTGAAGGACACATGGTATTTCCACTCCATCGATCCAGATGGTTCTTCCCGTCCGGTTTTTGAATCATCCATTCCGGATGGTGGTCAGCCACTTCTGAGCCTGGATCGGCCGTGAGAAAAGAAATCCAGAGCATCACTTTAAAACCCTGCTGATGTATTTCGCTGATAACTGCTCTCAGTTGTTCTTCACCTCCCGGGAAAGCCTCCGGGTCATTGTTTGGTTTCCAATCACCCTGATTATTGAACCAACCGGCATCAAAGATGATCAGATTTATTCCCAGCTCTTTCAATTCATTTAATCGCGACATTACCGGTTTTACTAACATGACATCCTTTTTGGAAGCCATCGCTCGAGTGCAGTAATCATTCCAACTGCACCAGGCAGCCAGATAATCATCGGAGGTGTATTCAGAACAGAATGACATACCTAGGCGCTGCATGATTTGCGAATATCGATGCGCTGGATGATAAAAATCGAGCGAATGTACCACAACGATTGTTTTGATTGAGCGAAAGGTTTCACCCGAATGCAAAATGAAAGGTTTATCAAGATTTATTCCTGGAATTTCTCGAATGGCTGTGAAAACTTTTCCATTTCTCTGAACCTTTATGGGCAGGTATAAATTTTTCCATTTTTTTTCAACACACGCCAGACCTATTCCCATCTTCCGGCTCCACAGATCAACTAAGGGCAAACCGCCATTTCCTTTTTTTAGGCCCTCTAACTCCAGCGGACGCCCATTAAAGTTTTCCAGATTTGCATCGGGAGGGATGTAACTACTGATCAGCGGAATTGGCCTCCCTGCTGTACCATAAAACGCACAGAGTTCATATGATTTCCGGTTTGAATCCAGAAGTGAGGCATCTAATTGGAGACAGGCATTCATTATCTCACTCAATTCAAGATTCTGAATTGAAGAGTTATTCTGGTATTCAACGTAGGTGATCGCCAGGTCTGGAAAATCTTCATACAATTCTATGAAGAGTTTTTTCTGAATAGCGAATCCAGAGGCATCTTTATAGGAACCGCTAAGAATAAATCGTTTCCCCCGACCCAACTCATTGTGAATCACTTCAGATTTTATACCTTTTTCATCAAGCGAAAATTGAGTAATGATTTTTTGACCACTTTGAAGGTAATGGGAAGGCAGTGATAAAGAATCTTTTCCTTCAAATTTATTCAGCGATAACCACTCCCCATTTTTGTTATACTGAATTGTCCAGTATAATTCCGAATCAAATTGAATTTTTAGTTGTGAAGTAGATAAATGGATAGACCCGTTCGACTGATAGAACGAAATCGAATTATGTGATTGGCAGGTAAGACCTGACATCACCAGCCATAAAATAGGTATCGTTATACTTCTTACAAGGAGTAAATATTTTAAAAATCTAAATCTCATAAGCCTCAGTTTCCAGAGGGGTGAGCAGAAATATCATTCTGGCTCTCCCCTGACTTTCCATCATCTTTGAGTTCGTGAACTTTAAACAGAAAAATCCCTATTGAGGAATCGCCTCTACCAGCAGATGATGAGTAAAGTTTACATTGATTCTGGCAGTTGGACCTTTAATTTGACCAAGATCCACTTTATTTTCATAATCCATTAGCTGATAATTTCGGTTTTCTAATCCTCGCAATTGTACTGGTCCCTGGTACGAATCAGCATAGAACGCATAGTACATTTTCCCATCTTTTTGAATCGCATGAGTTTCCGGGCGATCGAAACCAAGGTCGTACAATTCGCCTCGGTATTTTCCAGTTGACAGCATTTTCTCCAGATAGAGATCGAGCCACTTTTTCCAGATTTTTTCCTTTTCCGGGGTGAGATCATGGCGGGTCCTTCTGGCAGATCCTTCCGGCCAGGTAAATTTCGTACCCACTACTGCTCCCACACCCAGTTGGGAAGCAAAATCATTGTGACCATCGCTCAATTCTACATGGTCACCAAAATACGCTGCCGAGCCTGCCATCAGAGCCTGTAAGGTTTTACCTTTTAATCTGATTTGCCAGGAGCTGGTAGGATCGGAGGCTACCGATTGATTCATGTAGGGCATGGTATGAAAGGCATAGGCCGTACCACATGGACATATCTCAATGACGGCATTCGGTTTTATGGCCAATGCGGTTTCATAAATAAC
>CAYMXZ010000341.1:0-3211 GCA_964394475.1 uncultured Caldithrix sp.
GTTATTGGTATTATAATTAAACGAATGGGTAGTAAACCATGGCATTAGTTCTGGATTTAATTGGTGGACTTTTCATCGGCGGGTTCTTGCTAATTATTGCGCTTTCTGCCACGGACACCGCAACCACTGAATTTTATAATTATAATTCAGACGCCCTCGTTCAACAGAGCTTGGCCCGAATGTCGGATGTTATTCAATATGACCTGCGAAAGATGGGGTTCGGCATTCCTGAGGAACAGAAAAATACCATTCTGGCTATTTCTCAACCCAACCATTTGAAATTCCTGGCGCATTTGAATAGCGATGCAGATTGCAAGATAAATATCAGTGGACTCTCTATTGATAACATTGTAGATAGTATCGAGTATCGAGTTGTTCCGTTTGACTCAATTGATTATTATGATACCATCATTGTCACATATCAGGTGCGGCGGCGGGTTTTTGTCTCGCCGAATTATACTAATGAGATGTCAATTGGTATCATTGGTAATCCCAATGCCTTTCGTTATCTGGACCAGATTGGCAAGCCAGTGGCTTTTATGTCGGAAACCCGCATGGTAGAAGTAACGCTTACGGCTTATGATCCACGAGTAGTTTTGAGTAAAGACTGGGTGGACAGTCGCCTGAATGAAATTGGCAATGAGGATTTTCGTAAACAAGAATTACGGCGGTTGCTGCGAGCGTCCTATTGGCGGCAAACCCGGCTAATATCGAAAAATTTAAAACGTTAATTCTATACATGGAGGTAAACAAAAATGTTAGGTAAAGGAGCAATTTTAACCGTATTTGGCTTTATTCTGGCATTTTCCATGTATCAGGTGAGAATGAGCAGCAATGTCTTAGCCACTTCCGACAACTTCAATACCCAATACATGGAGACCTTGATTCACGAAACCGCCATTAGTTCCATGAATTACGCCATTAATAAATTGTGGGATCAGAATGTAACCAATGACTCATTTTACATTCATGCCAATGAATGTACTTCTCGAGTGCGGATTTACCCATTGAATGCTGATACCACTAAAATTACGGTGCGAACCTGGGGGTATTTATTTGATACGGAATCTCAATCCATAGTTAAACGTGAAAAGACCATGTCCTCTTTCTTCACCAAAGGTGCTGGGACTTCGATTAGTGAATATTTTATGTTTACAAATAACTCTGCGGGATTATTCTGGGTAACCGGTTGCACCTTATGGGGACCAACCCATGATAATTCGGTGATGCACACTCTCGGGAAACCAGTTTTCTATGGCAAAGTAACAGCCAATAAGGGGATCAATCCTGATCCGGCCAGTAAGAAAAATAAAGCCGAATACCATGATGGATGGGAAATTGGGATTAATATGTCAATTCCTACTGATATGACTCATCTGGTGAATGCTGCCACTGCCAGCAATGGTGGAGCGCCGGTGAATACCAAATGTATTTACAATCAGGTGACATCCTTTGAGTTATTGCCCAATGGCAATGTGATTCGTCAGGTTGGAGCTAACCCGCCCGATACGGTTTCTCTGGCTACCATTGCTCCCCAAAATGTCATTTACTCAACAGCTGACGTTCGGATCAAAGGAGTATTGAATGGCCAGTTAACGATTTATACGACCACTAACATCTGGTTGGACGGAGATGTGCGCTATAAAGAGAATCCCATGACCAACCCGAATTCCGATGATATTTTAGGACTGGTTGCTAAAAATAAAATCATTATTACCGATAATGCGGTAAACCAGGCCGACATCTATGTTGATGCTTGTATGGTTTGTATCGACGGGGGTTTCGAGGCTCAGAACTGGAATTCTCGTCCCAAAGGGATTGAGTATTTTTTAGGATCATTGGCTGAAAATAAATCGGGTTGTCATGGAGTAGCCAATTCCAGTGGTACAGTTATCAAAGGGTTTGAGCAACGAATGCGTTATGATCCCCGTTTGTGGGGCGGACATTTTTATCCGCCAAACTTTGTGATGACGCCTAATAAATTCCGCCTGGCTTCGTGGTGGGAATAACCGTGACATAGAAAGGACAAAAGAATATGGATCCAGTGCTGACTAATCAAAAGAAACCGGAGGTGAAACCGCAGACTCATCCAACCAATTTTACTCAACCGGTGGATATGGCTCAGATTATTCGGGGTGGAAAAAAAGTTCTGCAGGAACTGGCCAGTAAAGTTCCCCCCACTTTGTTCAGTATTGATAAAGAGCAGTTTATCGGGAATGAAGTCCTCAAAAAATTGAATAATGATTCTCGCGTGGTTTTGCGGAGTCTTATCAATGGATTCCTGGAAGATATGCGGCGACGCGGAGCCTCAGATATTGATTTCGGTGGTTTGGGCTGTAATAAACAGGTGTGGTTCCGCGTGCAGGGGGATAAAAAACCGTATCCAGAACTGGGAACTTATGAAACTACTGAATTTGATATCTTAATTCAAAGCATTTTGCTTGACTCTCAGCGGGAGGAATTGTACCAAAACCGCAATGTGGATTTTTCTTATACCTTCAGCAGTTCTCAGAAGCAGATCTATCGTAACCGTGCCAATGTGGCGTTTGATCTGAACTCCCTTTCCCTAAATATGCGTGCGATTGAAACTCGCACCCGAAAATTCGAATCGTATGGCTTCCATCCTCATGTGGCAAAAAACCTTCATCTGCAGTATACGCAAGAAGGTCTTATCCTGGTAACCGGTATCACCGGTTCAGGAAAGAGCACTACTTTGGATGCGATTGTCGATTTGAATAATCAAACCATGGAAGCGCACATCATTATTATTTCTTCACCTATTGAGTTTGTCCATACTCCAAAAAAATGCATTATTCGTCATCGTGAAGTGGGACGTGATACCGTTTCGTTTAAGCAGGGAACGATTGAGGCGTTGCGGCAGGACCCGGACATCATCATCATCGGTGAGATGCGTGACCCGGAAACCATCATGGCCGCTCTGGAAGTGGCAGACTCTGGTCATAAGGTATTCTCCACCCTGCATACCTCATCGGCTGTAGAAAGTATCGATCGTATCATTGCCGAGGTGCCAACTATCGAGCAGGACCGAGTTCGCAGTCGATTGGCCGATGTGTTGCGAGTGGTCATTTCCCAAAAATTAGTTCCTTCAGTTTCAGGTGAACAGGTGCTGGCAAAAGAAGTAATGGTAATGACACCATCTATCCGTGCCGCTATTAAAAATAATAATACCAACGAAATTTACCAGATGATC
>CAYMXZ010000342.1:0-3200 GCA_964394475.1 uncultured Caldithrix sp.
ATCATAATCAACTCCTGTGACCATCATCACCACCCTTTTCGAGCGCTCTTCCAGATTGCGGGAGGTCATCATCAGGTCTACCATCATATTTCCATACACTTTTCCCAGTCGGATCATTGAAGCGGTGGTAAGCATATTTAACACCAGTTTAGTGGCGGTTCCGGCCTTCATGCGGGTGGATCCCATAACCACCTCCGGTCCGACTACCGGACAGATAGCAATATCTACCTCCACTTTAATTTCTGAGCGAGGATTGCAGGTCACATAGATCGTCCTGGCTCCTATTTCCCGGGCTTTGCGGATAGCTCCCAGTACATAAGGTGTTCGATAACTGGCTGCAACTCCGCACACCACATCATTTTTTGTCACCCCCCTTTGCAATAAATCTTTAGCACCAAGTTCGGCCCGATCTTCTAATCCTTCCTGGGCACGAACCAATGCTTTTTCTCCTCCGGCAATAATTCCCTGAACCATTTCTGGGTCGGTTCCAAAGGTTGGCGGACACTCCGCCGCATCCAGTACGCCTAATCTTCCACTGGTACCTGCTCCAACATAGAATAATCTTCCACCTTTTTTAAAAACTTCCACCAGGAGATCCACCGCCTGAGCAATATAAGGAATTTCTCCTTCCACCACCTTTGGAACCTTTTGATCTTCCTGATTAATTATTTTCAGGATTTCCAGGGTACTTTTGTTGTCAATTTGTTCAGACGCCGGATTACGGGCTTCAGTCACTAAATCCTTAATTTCATCAAAAACACTGTTTTGCATTATTACTCCGCAATTTTAAGAGAATCGGTTAACTTACTGGCAGCTGCTTTATCGATCAAGATCGTCGCATAGGGATGTATCTGGACGATAGTAGCTGGCACTTTAGCTGTGATTGGACCTTCCACTGTGATTTTGATAGCATTGGCTTTTTGCCGTCCAGTAGCCATCAAAATGATTTTTCTGGAATCCATTATCGTTCCTACTCCCATCGTGATGGCATATTTAGGAACTTCTTTGATCGACTTAAAGAACCGGGCATTATCTCGGCGAGTTTTTTCAGTTAAGGTTTTTATACGAGTGCGAGAACCCAGAGAGGAAAAAGGTTCATTAAAGGCGATATGCCCATTACTACCAATCCCCAGCAGTTGCAAATCAATACCACCGGCTTCCAGAATTTCCTCTTCATAACGCAGACATTCGGCTTCTATATCTTTGGCCATTCCATTGGGGATATGGATGGAACGTGGATGAATATTAATGTGATCAAATAGATTTTTTTTCATAAAATAATAATAACTCTGGGGATGTTCTCTGGGTAAACCCACATACTCATCCAGATTAAAGGTTTGAACCTGAGAAAAATCCAGTTTTTCCCGTTTATGAATGCGAACCAATTCCTGATAGACTCCTAAGGGAGTGGAGCCAGTAGCCAGGCCAAGAACACAATGTGGTCTCTCACGAACCAGCGAAGCAATCTTCTCGGCGGCATACTGGCACATGGATTGATAATCTTGGCGAACGACTAATAGCACGTTTTCATCTCCTCCTTTGATATCTCATTGTTATTTTACTTTTAAAGCCTCCCATCCTCGACGATTTAAATCCCACATAATAAAAGAGAAAGAAATCACTGCAATTATTAATAAGAAAACGCCAATAAGGGTCTCACCCAACAAAATTTTTCCCATACCAAACAAGGTGGAATAAATAAGTACTATTCCGACTAACCAATCTATAAAAATCCATCCAAATCCCCGATCACCTTCCACTCCACTTTTTTGAGCAATGGGTCTCCACAATCTACCACCAGGATGGACTTTCTGATAGAAGTGTATTAAGGTTTGTTCATTCTCTGCTTGAGTCAGGTATGTTACAGAAAGCCAGATGATACTACTACCTGCGACAGTGATTAACATTACCCTGGCAAAAACTCCAGGATCCGTGGTATTCATTCCTAATCCAACCTGTAAAAAGCTGGAGATGATAAAAGAAGCAATCATAGCCGAGATTTCTGACCAAGCATTTATTCGCCACCAGAACCATCGCAGGATGTAGACCGCACCAGTACCTGCACCCAGCGCCAGTAGGAATTTCCAGGCACCAGCCACGGTTTCCATCTGATAGGTTACCAATGCCCCTGCTATTACCAGACCGACGGTGGTCCAACGAGCGACTCGCACATAGTGCTTCGCCGAAGCATCTTTTTTGATAAAGCGTTTATAGAAGTCATTGACAATATACGAACTTCCCCAATTGAGGTGAGCACTGACAGTAGACATATAGGCGGCCGCAAAGGATGCCAACAGTAATCCTTTAAAGCCGATGGGTAGATAATTCAGTAAAACCAGAATGTAACCGGTCTGTTTGTCCTGAAGATTGGGATAAAGCACCAGGCTGACCAAAGCCACAAAAATCCAGGGCCAGGGCCGTAAAGCATAATGGGCAATATTGAACCATAACGTCGCTAATAATGAATGTTTTTCATCCTTACAGGAGAACATGCGTTGGGCCACATAGCCTCCACCTCCGGGTTCAGCACCAGGGTACCAGGCGGCCCACCAATTCACAGCTAAATATACTAAAAAGGCCGAAATGGGCATCCAGGCTGAGCCAATCGCCGGAGCAAAATTGAGTGCACCGTGAGAATCACCATAAATTTTTATCAGGCTTTCCTTCAAGCCCCCTACACCACCCACCGCATCGACGGCAAATATGGCTAAAACAATTGATCCCAGCATGGCAATCCCGAACTGAAAGAAATCGGTAATCACGACTCCCCACAAACCACTGAGTCCACTGTAGGTTAATGTTACCAGGATACAAATACCAACCCCGATCCATTTATCAACACCGATACTGAGTTCTATAATTTTTACCATTGCCAGGGTTACCCAGCCCAGAATAATTAAATTAATGGCGATTGCCAGGTAAAGAGCTCTGAAGCCCCGTAAAATGGAAGCCGGTTTACCGGAATAGCGAAGTTCAGTAAATTCTACATCGGTAAGAACCTCTGCTCTTCGCCATAATCTGGCAAAAAAGAAGACAGTCAATAGACCGCTCATTACCATATTCCACCACAACCAATTCCCGGCAATTCCATGATGAGCGACCAGGTCAGTTACTGCCAGAGGAGTATCAGCCGCAAAAGTAGTGGCAACCATCCAGGTTCCGGCTAACCACCAGGGAAGACTCCGACAAGAAGTAAAAAA
>CAYMXZ010000343.1:0-3196 GCA_964394475.1 uncultured Caldithrix sp.
ATATGAATCCACATAGGTGGATACCACGGTCGCCGGCAGGTTGTATTTTTGAATAAGTTTTTTATCGGTGTGACACTCGATGCAGGCATCATGATCAGCCGCAAATATGGCAGAATCAGGATGAAGAATTTGATGTTCGCCGTGACAATCGGTACAGGAGGCAGAACTCAACACCCCATGGGAAAGTGCCCGGGCATGTACGGATTCGCTATATTCGGCCAGGGCGTTAACATGACAATTTCCGCAGGTACTTCCGATATTCAATTTATAAATCGTCGATTGAGGATCGATGCTCTTTAAAATAGAATGAGCAGGGTGACAGGTATTACAGGAGGGTGCGGCATCATTTCCTTCCATCAGTAATTTACCATGAACGCCCTTGAGATATTCTGCATCAACGCAGCGCTGCTTAAAATCGCCTACCCCGGCTTCCGAACGGCGCGCCTCATGACAATCACAGCAGGTCCGAGGCAAATTTTGAAAATAAGTAGATGAGGCCGGATTGGAGGAAGGTAAAATATCATGTTTCCCATGACAATCCGAACATTTAGGGGCCAATTCAACCATGTTAATAAACTTTAATCCATGCATCGTCTGAGAATATTCCTGATCCGCTTTCGCATGACAAACACCGCAGTTTACTGTCGCCAGTTCATCGGAGTGGGGGTAATCTGTAAAACCGGTTAAATCCTTATGACAGTCAATACACTGCAATTGGGCGTGTATGGATTGCTGGTAAAGTTTCTCATCCACCATCATAGAGATTTCTCTTCCTGCTTTAGTCAATCCGGTCAAATCAGGATCCGCATGGCAATTCAGACAATCTTCATTTGTTTGAGAAATACTCATCGAGAACCAGGCGAGTACTAAAAAGGTAACCCGAAGCATGATAATCCTTTCGGTTCTTACGGTTTTATTCTCTCAAAATTTAGGTAGTAATCAATGCTTTTGTTGTTCTTTGGTTAAGAGATACTGGTTCAGGCTTTCCAAATTAAAAAGCCATTTACCCCCCAATTTGATGGCGGGGAGATCAATCTTTCCACTTTCCAATAACCGGTACAAACTGCCTTTGTGCATACGTAAATATTCTGCTGCTTCTTTTAAGGTAAGGAGTCTTAATTTTTGAGAGGCATCCATTGTTCATCCCTTCTTGAATAAATCATTTATCTCCAGCTAGAAAAATTATTATCGATAAAATAAAGCATAACATCGTTTGTCTTCAGAAGTGATTGGATGGTGTGCATCATTGAATAAATCAATATCATATGGGATTCGGAACAACTTTGAACTTACACATTTGTGATCAACTTTTATTTTTTTCATCTAATTTAATATAAAATTAGGTATACAAAATGTCAATATATAAGATTTAATTATTTTTAGGAGTCGGATGAGGGTAAACTAATTTATCGATAACCAGAATGAGCAGATAGAGAACTATTCCGGCCAGCACGTCGATGAGATAATGGTATCGCAGAAAGATTGTTGAAATAATCAAAAAGACAACGATGGGAAGAGTAAGGATAAAAATTTTCGGAAAATATCGCAAAGTAAAATGAGAAACCAACAACGCGATGGCCACATGCGCACTGGGAAAGGCATCCCATTGAATGTTTTCCAGGCCATTCAGTGTATGGCTGATTTTCTCATACCAACCGATGCCATTCAAACTCTGCTGATGCAAATGAGCTAAAAAATAGCGCGGTCCCAACGCCGGAAAAAAGAGATATCCGAAATAGGAAAGGTAAAAAGATAAAAGGATAATAAAAGCGAAGTGATCGTATCTCATAAAATCTTTCTGGACGTAAAGCGGTATTAATACCAGAAGGGGCAGGAAATAAAAAGTAAGATAAGATAATTGTAGCAGTTCGGTTATCCAGGGATAGTAAAATTTTTCAAACCAAACCGTCGGATTGGTACCTGTGAGCAATCGATCTATTTCTACGAGGGTTAAATCGATATTTTTAGGATGAATATGGGGAATCAAATAATGTAGAGCAGTAAAGAAAAGAGGCAGGAATGCAAAAAGATACCAGCGGTGTAAAAATTTAAAAAAAGGTAAAATCGGTGAAAGTCCGGCCATAAATAAAACAATAATCAAGGTGATAAAATGAAACAACAAAAAGCTACCGGCAAAGGGAATAGAATGATAATAACACAGAATTAAAATGATCCAGATAAGAAGATACCCGGCGGTTAGAAGGTCGAAGCTTTTGAATCTATTGAATGAATAGAAAGGATTCATACTTTTGATTGGTTATTCTCAGGTATTTTCTGGTGAAGCGAAAAAAATAAAATTTTCTCATCTCTATACTTTCATCGTTCTGATTATCAGGTTCAGGTTAAATTACCGTTCCATTGGGAATCACAGCATTTTTAGGTATGACAACAATTCCATCTCGAATGGCATAGTTTGAACCATTTTCCTCCTGGACTTTTCGAACGTTTAGCAGTTTGACACCATGCCCGATGCGAGCATTTTTATCGATAATGGCATTTTCGATTTCACAGTCATTTCCGATACCGACATTGGGGACACCGTTTCTTTCATTTTCGCTCAATTTTTCTTTTGACTCAAAAAAGTCAGCGCCCATAATAATTGTGCGATGGATTCTCGAATTCTCTCCAATCCGGGTTCGAATTCCAACAATGGCATTGGAGAGTACCGACCGATTAATGATGCTTCCTTCACATAGTATAGAATTACTAACCTGAGATTCTAAAATTTTGGAGCCGGGTAGAAAACGAGGATGGGTAAAAATCGGTTTCTCTTCATCATAAAAATTAAAGCGTGGCAGACTGGAAGTCAATTCCATATGGGCTTCGAAAAAACTGCGAATGGTTCCTATATCCGCCCAGTAGCCATCAAACAAATATCCATATACCTTTTTTTTCTTTAATGACAGGGGAATAACTTCCTTTCCAAAATCTTCAAAATCGGTTTTTTCCAATAGCTCGGTAAGCACCTCCCAGTTGAAGAGATAAATCCCCATGGACGCCAGATGAGTACGTCCGGCTGGATCTATTCCGAAGTGTTTAAAGGTCTGCTCTGAGACTTTCATCTTCTCTTTATCTGCCGGTTCTTTTGGCTTTTCAAAGAAAGAAGTTATCCTCCCATTCGCATTAACCTTCATCACTCCAAATTCAGAGGTCTGTTCATATCTTACCGGATAAACTGAGATGCTGATATCAGCTT
>CAYMXZ010000344.1:0-3194 GCA_964394475.1 uncultured Caldithrix sp.
AATAGACATCGTCCACTTTGATGTGAGCAATGGCTAAGCCGGGATCTGTTTGTTTGTCAACAATCACCGCACTGGCTTTAGTATGTGCCAGATATTGTTTATATCGTGGATTGGCCAGAAAGGTGATTTCGCCGCTCCCGGCGGAGTCAATCTTGGCCGCTCCGCTGATCATTATGTTTCCATCCCCCACTAATTCTCCATTTACTAATTGACACAATTCATGTAAAGAATACGATGGCATCTCAGTGCACCTCAGTTTAAATCATTTTTTTAACTCAAAAGACCGGTATTTACGGACTTCTAAAAACGAATGAGCTGTGAAATGGTAGCCGATATAATCATCCGGAAATAAAAAAAGCTGAAATGTGGATGGCCATTTCAGCTTTTAAAATCGAGGAAGTGATGTTATTTGAGTTTTTCCAGCTCTTCCATAATTCTATTCGTAATATCATATTGGGGTTTGGCAAAGAGCACGACTCCCTGGACAACATCCAGGATGTAATCGTATTCTTCAGTTTCGCCAATCCTCTGGATGATCTGGTCAATTTTATCATAAAGTGGTTGAGTCATCTCCAGATTCTTTTTGTATAGTTCTCCTTGTGGACCCAATTTTTCATAACGGTACTGTTCAATTCGCATGGCCAGATCCTGAGCTTCTTTTTCCTTCTGTGCTTTTTTCTCCGGGCTCAACAATAAGCTCTGGTTCTCAATTTCTTTGGCCAGGGTTTCATATTGCTTGAGCAAATCGTTATATTCTTTTTCATAGCCAGCGCGGATATCATCCAATTTCTTTTGAATTTCTTTGGCTTCCGGATATTCGCTGAGAATTCGCTGTGAATTGATGTAACGAATCTTCGTTTGAGCCAGACTATCACTTCCGGTCATGATGATAAAAAGACCAATCACCACAATCAATAATGATAAAGGATATTTGTTCACTCTAACCTCCTGAACTTTAATGGTTTTTCTTTTGTTTGGTATTTATCTAAAAATTTAAAATCTGCCAAATTGAAAATGAGTTTTCCAGCGACCGGTACGCAAACCACCCGCCTTAAAATAATCAAATCCATAACCAAAATCTACTCCAATTATTCCGATCATGGGCATGAACAATCGAACACCAATTCCAACACCGCGTCGTAGATCCTGCAGGTTTGTCTCATCAAAATTTCTCCACACATTGCCTGCATCCATGAAAAGTAATCCGAAAATCGTGGGATTGGGAGCGATGGGAATCCTGAATTCAGCAGTAAATTTGAACATGGCCTGTCCACCTAATGGGCGACCAGCCGCACTGATGGGGCCAACCACTCCTTCGTCATAGCCTCTTAATCCTTCAGAAAAACTAAGCCCTGAACCTCCCATATAAAATAATTCACCGGGATTGATATAAAAGTCCTTAAATAATCCAGAAATGACTCCAAATTTAGATTGAGTATACAACACGAAACTGCCAAAAGTGGGAACGTACCAATCCACTGTCAGGACATTTTTTAAATAATCTTCATCTCCCTGCAAAGGTCCACCCGCCAGTTCGCTGACTAATGAGTAGACGGAACCCTCAGTAGGAAATTCTGGTCGGTTACGGCTATCTCGTTGAATGATTTGGGTGAGACTGATTTGAGTTGTTGGCCGATTCACCCCAAAAATGTAGCTCTGAAGAAGTTCAGGATCACGGACATTAAAAATCTTGGTTTCGGCTACCCGGAAAATCCAATCTCCCCGGAAATAATTATCAGGCCACTGGAACCGCCGTCCTACCTGGAGAGAACCTCCTCGCACCGTTCGATCCCAGGGATAAAAACCACCACCACTGCGGGTATTGAAAAGAGAAAAACCGGTAAGAGTCGGAGTGTTAAAAGTCCAGGGCTCGGTAAAACTTAAAGAGATTGAACGGTAATAACGGCCGAAATACCAATCGAAGGCCAAACGCTGACCATCACCTCCGGAGAACGGATGGGCGAGAGAAAAATTATTTAATGCTAAACCGACACTCCCAATCATTCCATCCCTCTGGCTATAACCGGCAGACATGTTGGCGGTATCGGTAGACTTCTCTTCAACCTTTACTTCAAGATTAATATGCTTGTCATCTCCCTCAATTAATTTGACATCTGGTACCACGTTCGCAAAATAGTTGAGAATCCAGACATCTCTTACACTTCTTTCCAGTTTCGAGCGATTAAAAGTATCACCGGGATAGATCTTAAATTCGCGCCGTACTACTTTTTCATTGGTTTTGGTATTCCCGACGATGATAATTTCTTTAATATGAACCACATTTCCTTCATTTATCTGGATATTGATATCCACCGTGTCTTGTCCTACTGGTATTTCCCGTGGTTGAATATTGGCGAAAAGATAACCCTGATTGTAATACAGATTCTGAATGTTTTCACGAATGCTCTTTTCAAAATCTTCCTGGTTATAAATATCTCCTTTTTTGAATAACAATTGTTGCTGCAACTCATTTTCAGTGAATACAGTGTGTCCCTCAAAAGTGACCTTTCCAAAATAGTAGCGTTGACCTTCAGTGATGAAAATATCGATGAACATATCTTTTTTGTCATCACTGTAATACAGCGAGTCTCTTTCTATTTCCGCATCGCGAAACCCTTTTTTGCGACAGTATGCCAGAACTTTAGAAAGGTCTTCCTGGTATTTTTTTTCATTGAAGTCGGCTCCTCGCCACCAACGATCTTCTTTTACTCCTTTGAACTGTTTCTTCAATTCTTTCTCACTCAGAATCTGGTTGCCGAAAAATCGAATTTTTTTAACCTGAACCTTTTTCCCTTCTTCGATTTTTATTTCGGCAAGTACGGTGTGTTTATCACGATGCAAAGTATCAATATTTACTTTTGCCAATAAATACCCTTCGCTCTTGTATTTATTCAATAAATTGCGGCGCGCTTTATAAATTTTGAAGGGAGTTAGAATCATACCACGGTAAAATTGGAGCTCAGTATCGATGTCCTTTTTCTTCAGTTTGTCATTTCCCTCCACCGTCCAGCCGTCTAAACGTGGAAATTCTTCCAGGTAAATAATTAAATCCATGCCCGCATAGGTCTGACGTTCTACCAGGATTTTTACATCGGAAAATAGTTTCAGGGCCCACAGATTTTTCACTGCTTTCTGTATATCTTCACTGCTGATCTGTTCCCCAGTTCGTAATCCGGAGTTAATCAGTATTACAG
>CAYMXZ010000345.1:0-3174 GCA_964394475.1 uncultured Caldithrix sp.
ACGACCTGGAATTCTGGCAAAAGTGTATTATGTTTTTGATGAAAAAGATATAGCAGCCAGTATGATGGGAATTCTATTTTCATTTATACTGATAACCTGTATATTACTTGTGAAAGAGACCGAAAAGGAATAAAGGGATTTTCATCTGGATTTTAATAAACCGGAATCCATCGTGGACGGATGGTGTGAAAAAAAGACTGACAGAATGATCACATGTTTGAAATGCGGAAAGGAGTTTGAGCAGAAAGGGACCAGCGGAAAGGTGGCTTCAATCTCTGGCAGTATTATGGGAGATGAATGTATTGAGACCTATTATTTTTGCCAGTCCTGCGGAGTATATACCGTGGAAGTATATTGGGATATGTTTTCGGGTGAAGAAAAAGCATCGGTAAGTGGACCTCTCTCCAAAGCAGAGGGTGACGCCAGGGTGAAATTAATTAAGCAATGCCCACGCCCCTGGGATAAAAAGTGTCATTGTCCGGCTCACCTGATTTATTTTAAAGGATCGCTGGATTGAAAATTATATATAGCCAGTATTAGAATCAGATTTATAAAAACAAAATCAATTATAAAAAAATATTCAGCGATGAGTGCCTCACTTAGTTCTTTTTTTTCAAAATACGGAATGTATATCGCCATTCCGGGCTTTTTATTGGGATGTGCTCTGTTGATCTATTTTATTACCAGCGTGGTCAAGCTGATCGATAATGCCCGAATTTTTAGTGTACCATTAATTAAGCGTCAACTCATTGAATTCCCTGAAGCCCGAAAAGTAATTTTATGCGGAGAAGGTCCAAGATTTACTCGCCGATTTGCTAAACTGGAGTTTTTGTTGAACATGGAGGATGGTACCCCTATTAATGGCCGAACCATTTGGCTCCATTCTCTCATTTCAGGAATATCAAAAGTGCGGATAGATTTAAAGAGTTTTCAGATCCCCAGGCCCGGACGCTACTGGCTGGTGATTCAGGGTTTGGAAGAATCATTCGACAGTGATGCGGAGCATCGCATTGTTTTCATGAAACCCTATCTTTTTCAGATGATAGGTTTTATCTTTGGAATAATATTTTCTGCCCTGCTTTTTGTCGGAAGCATGGTGCTTTTTTTCCTGAATCTGCTGTTCATGAAAAATAAGGCGGGATAATTCACTTATTTAAATATGCTTCTGATCTACAAAAATGACAGTGAATTAGAAAGTATATAATCCTGATAATTACTCACGTTGACTAGGCGATAAAGTTTGTATTTTGGATCCGATACGTTCATTTTCGTTTTTCATCTCTTTTTTAGAAAAATGGATCCTTAATAGCATTAAAGAAAATATAGGGATAGACAATGAAAAAATCGAAGAAAGTTGATTCGAAAGAAGTCGGGTTGGAGATGGGTTTAATTATCTTTAAATATTTTTTTAAGAAGGAACATTTGCATTATGGATATTGGACGGAGGATCTAACAGTCGAACTATCTCATCTGCCGCATGCCCAGGAGAATTATTGTCATTTCCTGATGTCTCATATTCCAGCGAATACGAAAACGATTCTGGATGTTGGCAGTGGGGTAGGCAGACTGGCAGAAAAATTAATTAATTCGGGTTACCAAGTAGATTGCGTCTTGCCCAGTGCGGTTCTGACAAAACATGCACGTGAGATTTTAGGGAATAAAAGTCACATTTTTGAATGCAAGTTTGAAGAGCTGAATACCGAAAACCGCTACGATTTGATTATATTTGCGGAAAGTTTTCAATACATCAACCTGGAGAAAGCACTGCAAAATTCCTGCAAATTACTCAATCCGGATGGACATCTTCTCATCTCCGATTTTTTCAAAACTGAAGCAAGTGGAGAAAGTATTCTGGGAGGAGGACATCACCTGGTAAAATTTTATGAAACGATTACCAATTATCCAATCAGAAAAATGAAAGATATCGACCTGACCGCTCAAACCGCTCCAACGCTGGATTTAGCCAATGATCTGCTCATGCAGGTAGGTCGCCCTATCTGGAACTTAATCAATGATTACCTGAGCAGCAATTATCCTTATCTTTCAAAATTCTTGCACTGGAAGTATCAGAAAAAAATTGCCAAGATCAATCGCATTTATTTTAGCGGAAAACTGAATTCCCAGAATTTTGCTATTTTTAAATCATATCGGCTCATGCTTTTTCAAAAAGTAAATGCCTGATGCCATGAAGATCGCCATATGGCCTTTATTTTCGGATCAGTTACCGGGTAATTTACTCATGAATTTTCCTTAAAAAACGTAATGAAAAAGAGAAATTGATTTCTCGGGAGAAAAAATGTGACTGATTATTCCTGCAACATAAGGGTGAATAAATTATTGTAGATTTTAATATTTCAGATTCAGATTATATAAGTCTTGTTATAAAAGGATTGTTATGCCTGGCATGAAATTGTGGAGGAAATAATGTCACGAACAGTCACCCGCCGAAGTTTTCTGAGAAAATGCACCCTGGCTTCTCTTACGATGGCCGTTTATCCACCCTGGCGAGTAGAAGCTAAACCGCCTTTTGATATAATCATTAAAGGCGGAATTATTCTGGATGGCACGGGTGGTCCCACCTGGAGCGCCGATCTTGGTATTACCGGTGATACTATTTCTGTTATTGGTTCTATTCCGTCGGAGCAGGGAAAAAAAGTAATTAATGGGCAAGGGCTGCACGTCTGTCCCGGCTTTATCGATATCCATACTCATTCCGACGGTATAATTCTGGCCTATCCGGGCGCGGAGAGCCGGGTTCGACAGGGTATTACCACCGAACTCACCGGCAACTGTGGTGATTCTGCTGCTCCTCTGCTGGGCATCGATGCTGATCAGCGGCGGAAAGAATGGAAGGAAGATTCTGGAGTGGAGGCCAGCTGGACGAGCGTCGCCTCTTATTTTGAACAGCTGGAAAACACTGGAATTGCCATTAATCAAGCCTTGTTGGTGGGCCAGGGAACCTTACGGCGGAATGTGATGGGTTTGGTAAATCGACAACCAACTTCAGATGAAATGAGAGCGTTGCTTTATGCCCTGGAGGAAGGTTTAGAACAGGGGGCTTTTGGTTTATCCACCGGCTTAGAATATGCTCCCGGTATATACACATCTACCGCCGAAATTATTGAGATGGCACGAGTGGTGGCAAGACGCGATGGCCTTTATGCTTCTCATATC
>CAYMXZ010000346.1:0-3171 GCA_964394475.1 uncultured Caldithrix sp.
CCCGAGGATAACTTTCGACCCTGAGAAATATAGGAGTTTTTTGCATCTCACCAATTGATTCGCGGCCTGCACTGACTCATTTACTCTCCGGAAAAATTATTTTTAGACAGTTTTTACCACTTTACGAAAATGAAATCCGTATATGGCCATCGTTATCGCAATAGGAAATTTTTTAGGATATCTGAATATTCCCAAAAAGAAAAGTTTCCAGTAATACCATTTCCCTTTTTCCAGAATACCTAAAATCCAAAGTGATTTGAAAAGTGCCTTAATATCTTTCCAGCTTATTTTCGAATACGTTTTAAGCGGAGAATTATACTGCTGGAGAAATGTTTTCACCCGCTGATAGTACTCTTTTTGAGAGTAAATGGTATTCAATACCTTTTTATAACCGGTTATCAGATTTTGGTGATTCATTTTGGGCATAAAATTTATAAAGCCGTCCATATTGTTTCCACGGAAGGCATCCGTCAGGCGATTTTCTTGCTTCAGTCGTCTAAAGAGTCGCGTACCAGTGGGAGCATTCAATAAACCCACCATGGCAACCACTATGCCACTGCGACGGATAAAGTTGATTTGCTGTTCGAAAATATTCAGCGTATCATGATCAAACCCGATAATAAAACCACCTGATACTCTCAGTCCTGCTTCATGCATTTTCTTCACTGCAGATAAAAGATCACGATTCAGGTTATGTTTTTTACCGCATTCGGCTAGGCTTTCGTCATTTGGAGTTTCAATCCCAATAAAAACGTGATTGAATCCAGCTTCCACCATTAATTGCATTAATACGTCATCATCCACCAGATTAACAGAAGCTTCTGTTCCAAAATAAAAGGGGTGATTGTGAATTTCCATCCATTCTTTTAAAGCCGGTAAAAGATCTTTTTTTAATCGTATTCGGTTACCA
The DNA here is from genome assembly GCA_964394475.1 of uncultured Caldithrix sp. Lineage (GTDB taxonomy): Bacteria > Calditrichota > Calditrichia > RBG-13-44-9 > RBG-13-44-9 > RQOF01. The sequence goes on from CAYMXZ010000346.1 coordinate 911, forward strand.
ATAAAATTGTCGTCTACCACAAACACACTGCCTCTCCAACCCTGTTCGTATAGAGCATCTAATTCTTTAATGAACTGCTCGGCATTCTTTGAGCGCGGCTTATGACCGTTCAGCACTGTGATACTGCAGAATTCGCAATCATAGGGACAGCCGCGTGAATACTGAATGCTCATACTGGCATATTTATCTTTTTCCAATAAATCCCAGCGTGGAATTGGTACCTGGCAGATATCTGGAAATTCTTGCGTCGAATATAAATGTTTTGCCCGCCCCTCAGACAAATCTTTTAAAAACAGCGGCAAAGTAATTTCCGCTTCATTCAGAACAAAATAATCCACTCCCGTAAAATTTTGATACTCAGTTGTCACCATCGGACCGCCAGCGACGACCGGAATCTTCAACTCATTACATCGTTTAACCACCTTCTGGAATGAATCGTGATGAACATTCATCCCGCTTAAGAAAACATAATCTGCCCAGCGCAGATGATCATCCGTTAAGGGAGTGACATTCATATCAATTAATTTTTTATTCCAATCATTCGGCAGTAATGCCGCCACTGTTAAGAGCCCTAAGGGAGGCTCGCCCGATTTCTTGGAGATAAATTTAATCGCATGTCGAAAAGACCAGAAGGTGGACGGCGTTTCCGGATAAACTAAGAGAATATTCATAATTACTGCTCCTCATTATAAAATCTGTTTATCTAAAATAACATTTTTTCTTAACCAAAATTGTAAAAGTATTGTAAAAAAGAACATCATTCGGCTTTTTCCTCGACTGTCTTACCGTTTATCATTATATTAACTACCCAAAAAAGTCTGTTACTGGTTAACAAGTAATGAGGAAACCGAGCACTTTATTTTATCATATTTTCATCTTTGTCATTGCGCAGGTAACCTGGTTTTCTTTATTGGGTCTGTGGATCTATTGGTATGTTACCAATTATCTGCTGTTGCTGAAAGTTGAAGACAAACTTACCCCCCAAATTATCTCCGGCACAACCAACATCATAGCGCTGATCAGCGGATTAATCCTGTTGATTCTGCTCTCCCTCAGTATGTCAGTTATTTTTATTTATCTCAATCGACAGTTGAACGTCACCAAACTCTATGAGAATTTTATTTCAAACGTCACTCATGAATTAAAATCGCCGCTTTCATCCATACAGTTGCATCTGGAAACTATTAAAAAGCGTGAAGTCCCCGATGAAAAAAAACAGGAATTCTTAATTTTGATGTTAAAAGATATTGATCGCCTCAATCGGTTGATCAATTCTATTCTTTATCTATCCTCGCTGGAACAAAGTAAATTAAGTAAAAAGGTGAGCCACGATTATCACATCTACGACGCCGATAGCATTATTCGTGAGATCATTGAAGAATCACTCCATGAATTTAATTTCCCATTTGACCATGTCAAAATTGAAGGTAATCTATCTGGCCAGTGTGTCATTGACCGGAATTGGCTGAAGATTGTTTTCAATAATTTAATTGATAATGCCATAAAGTATTCAGCCCAGTTGCCACAATTGAAAATTGAGCTTACTACCGGAAAGCGATATTTACAAATCAATTTTAGCGATAATGGAATTGGAATCTCTGCTATAGACCAGAAAAAAATATTCAACAAATTTCAACGGATTTATAACCCGGAAAGCCCTAATGTAAAAGGGACAGGATTAGGACTTTATTGGGTCAAGGAAATTGTGAAATATCATGGTGGAAAGATCGAGGTTCATAGTGCCGGGAAAAATTTAGGAACGACTTTTAAAATATATTTACCTATTTATAAGGAATCAAAAAAGCGCTATATAAAACGACTATTGCGCCTAACTCACAAATATCAAAAACAAGCAGAAATGATTCATGAACCCTAAAGACCGACTTTTATTAGTGGAAGATGAGGATTCCCTGGCTGTTGGATTGGAATTCAACCTGACGGCTGAAGGGTATGAAGTGATTTGGGTGAGAGATGGAAAAAAAGCACTGGAAGAATTCACTTCTTCTCATTTTGACCTGATTATTCTGGATTTAATGTTACCCTATATTAGCGGTTTTACAGTCGCTGAAAAAATTCGAGCCGTTGATCCACAAATACCGATTTTGATGCTTACCGCTCGTACAGCTTTAAAAGATCGATTGAAAGGTTTTGAATTAGGTGCAGATGACTATTTGACAAAACCTTTCCACCTGGAAGAGTTATTAATGCGGGTAAAGGGTATGCTCAAACGAAAGCGATGGTATCAAAAATCTATAGAAAAG
>CAYMXZ010000347.1:0-3113 GCA_964394475.1 uncultured Caldithrix sp.
GCCAGAGGTCATGTGAAAACTGCCCTGGTGATGATTTTAGCGGGGATCAGTGCGGAGGAAGCGAAAAAGCGATTGCAGGAAAATGATGGATTCGTCAGAAAAGCCATAGCCGCAATTAAAAATTAATAGATGCTGACATTTACATGAGGAAGAAAAAGATGGCAAATACTCGAAAACCACTTATTAGAAAAATAAAAATCTGGAGAGAGAACCTTAATCTAAAACGTCCTTATACCATTTCTTATCAAACTATTTCATCAGTGGAAAATATTTTTGTTTATCTCGAGGTACAAAAAGGATTATATGGAATTGGTTCAGGATCTCCTGCCGATTTTATTACCGGTGAAACCATGGATATGGCCGAATCGGTTTTGCGGAAAAAACTTGAGGCATTACTCTTGGGAAAAGATATTCGTTTATTACGGCAGCATTGTCGGGCTTTAGGGCAGGAAATGCCGCATACACCGGCGGCTCGAATGGCAGTTGATATTGCCTTGCATGATCTTCTGGGAAAGTATTATAATATTCCATTGGTCGATTTTCTGGGACGAGTCCACCACGCCATCCCAACCTCTAAAACCATCGGTATAAAAAATGATTACAAAGAAATGCTAGCAGAAGCGGATGAACATCTTGCCCGCGGCTTCAAAATTATAAAACTGAAGATTGGTAAAGATGTTGAAAAAGATATCGACTTTACTATTCGTCTGCGCAAAAGGATTGGCAAACGAATTGGTCTCCGCGTGGATGCCAATCAAGGATACACACCTGCTGATTTAAAAAAATATGTGAAGCACACTTCAGATCTGAATATCGAGCTGATTGAACAGCCATTACATCGCTCGAAACTAAAGCAGATGCTGAAAATTCCGCCATCCATCCGGAAAATATGTGCCGCCGATGAGAATATCCACTCGCCGTTTGATGCGTTGAAATTAGCTTCATCCCCTCACTTGTTTGGAATTTTTAATATCAAATTGATGAAATGTGGCGGTTTATATCCCGCTATGCAAATTGCCGATATTGCTCATAATGCCGGTATTGATTTGATGTGGGGGTGCATGGATGAGAGTATAATCAGCATTACCGCCGGATTGCATGTGGCTTTTGCCTCGCCGGCCACTAAATACCTGGATCTGGATGGCAGTTTTGATTTAGCCCGAGATGTTGTTTCGGGAGGCTTTATCCTGAAAAATGGATTTATGATGCTACCCAATAGACCCGGATTAGGAGTTAAATTATTATCGAATTAGAATCTTACGTGAGATCCAATCCGCGCGGAATTATCAAATTGTTTGATGATTGTTGATGATACAAATATCACCAGCGAATAAATGCTGACTACTTTTGAACAGTTGTGTGTGAAATTTGCCAGCTATGCCTGGGGACCCTGGCTGTTGGTTTTACTCTTTGGTGGGGGCTTGTTTTTTCTGTTTTATTCCCGGTTCATTCCGTTCCGTTATTTAAAACATGGTATTGATATTACCCGCGGCAAATATGATAATCCGGACGACATTGGTGACATCCCCCATTTCCAGGCACTTTCCAGTGCACTGGCAGGAACTATCGGCATGGGAAATATCTCAGGAGTGGCTATTGCCATTTACATGGGAGGACCCGGTGCTATTTTCTGGATGTGGATGAGTGCCCTGGTGGGAGTAGCGACTAAATTTTTTACCTGTTCTTTAGCAATTATGTATCGGGGTAAAGATTCGCAAGGGCAGTATCAGGGTGGCCCTATGTATGTAATTACCGAAGGCCTTGGTAAAAAATGGAAACCGCTGGCGGTTTTCTTCTGTCTGGCTGGTTTAATCGGCTGTTTACCTGCCTTCCAGGCGAACCAGTTAGTACAGGTACTGCGTGAAATGATTTTCATCCCCCGCGGTTGGATCGGACAAAATTATTTTCTCTTCAATTTGATAAGTGGACTGTCTATTGCTGGATTAGTAGCCTTGGTTATCTTCGGAGGAATTGTTCGCATCGGCCAAGTGGCTTCCAGGATTGTTCCCGCCATGGTTTTGCTTTATTTAGCTTCTGTCATTTATACCATGGTGATGAATTACACACATATTCCTGAGTATTTTAAACTGATACTGGTTGATGCCTTTTCCGGTAAAGCGGTAGCTGGGGGAGTAGTCTGGACGGTGATGATCACCGGTATCCGCCGAGCGGCCTTCTCTAATGAAGCGGGAATTGGGACTGAAGAAATGGCCCACGGTGCCGCCAAGACTCAGGAACCGATCCGGGAAGGCCTGGTGGCAATGATGGGACCCATCGTGGATACTATTATTGCCTGTACGGTAACCGCCTTAATGATTTTATTCACCGGTACCTGGAAGGGGGGAGAAGTGAATGGAGTCACCATGACCGCCAGAGCTTTCGAAATCGCTATTCCTGGAGTAGGAAGCTATATTCTCATTACCTGTGTTTTATTCTTTAGTATTTCTACCATGTTCAGTTATTCCTATTATGGCAGTAAATGCCTTGGCTTTCTTATCGGCGCCGAACGTAAACATTATTATAATTATTTCTATGTGATCCTTATCGTTGTCGCTTCAGTCGTTTCTTTGACGACGGTGGTCAATATCATAGATGGATTTTTTGCTTTAATGGCCATACCCACAATGATCTCTTCCTTGTTGCTGGCTCCAAAAGTAATGGCTGCTGCTCGTGATTATTTCAGAAGGTTGAAACATGGTTAAAGGTTCCGCAATTATTTTGACCAATGGGTGGCTGCAAGAACTTCGCGCAAAAACTGCTCATGGTTTGTTGCATGAGTCAGATCGGTTTCGCATTTTAGCAGTCATCGATCCCGTTCATTCCGGAAAAAAAGTAAAAGCAGTTATACCCCATGCCAAATTCGATATCCCCATCTATCGCACAGTGGTGGAATCGATCAAACACTTGAAAACCAGACCGAAATATTGCATTATTGGAGTCGCTTTACATGGAGGAAAATTACCAGATACTCTTCGGCATGATATCATAACCGCTATAAAAAGTGGTCTGTCGATTGTTTCCGGGCTTCATAGCTATTTATCGGCTGACCCGGAATTTTCTCGACTGGCTCAGCAATATAAAGTCCAACTCATTGATGTCAGAAAACCTCGATC
>CAYMXZ010000348.1:0-3105 GCA_964394475.1 uncultured Caldithrix sp.
GAAGTAATTCATCTACTTGTAGAATCTTGAAAAAAACAGGTAGGTCTTTGAGCAAGACTTCCTCAAAACAAAAATGGATATTGATGAGAAAATTTAGAGATGAGTGCAATATTTTATTTTTGAGATGATGAAGTTAGCATGTTGAGTTACTTAGACTCACGACTACCACACTTTAAAATTAACCGATAGTTGAGATTATTTACTACTTCTTAACATCCAACTTCATTTACTCAGTCCCCGATGGAGAGTGCTCCAGAAGGAGCAGGGTAAGTAAAAAGATCCCTCCGCTGTGCCAGCTGACAAGCTTCAGAGTAAAGAAACTCATGATCCAGAAAATTATTCCACTAATGGCAACACTATTCGTTAATTCCGAATCTGCTTGCAATCCTTTCCAGACCATTCTCAGAAAATAAAAATAGAGCAGTAAAACAAGAATCAGTCCCACAATTCCCTGACTCATCAGTATTTCCAGATAATCTGACTCCCAGCTAGCCCAGGGACTCTGCACCAAGCGTCGGTAGCTGGATAATCCATGTCCGAATACCAGTGAGGAGAAATTTCTCTGCTGCAGATCGGAGTTTAAGATGGACAGGGCATCCAGAATAATCCCCTTCCTGCCGCTGGACAGGTCGACGGTTGGGGAAGAAGAGGATTCTGCCTTAGCAATAGGATTGATCCGCTGGTCACTGGAAAGAAAAATGAGCAGCAGCAAAATCAACGGAAGGCTGAAGACAATTGTCCATTTCAGCAGGGAAGATTTTTTTATGTTTTTTTTAATAAACAGCGTTGTCACAAACCAGACCCCAAATCCGATGAAGAGTCCTAAAAAAGCACTGCGGGTAAATGTCCACCACAGTGCCAAAAGCTGTAACAGTAAGAAAAAAATATAATAGTAAATTCTCTTCGATTCAAATTGCAGGAAACGGCCGATTGTGAGAGGGATACTCCAGCTCATAAGAGCAGCCAGAGTAAAATATCCGCCGAAGGTAGTGGTTGTACGATCTTTTCCTAAAAAATGATTGACTATCCCTACCAGGGCGGCAAGAACTCCACAAGCGATTATCCAGTAAATCCAGCGCTCTATTTTAAAATCTCTTTTTCTGGCTAACCAGAAGGATAGCGGAAGGTAACTCAACAGAATAAAATGAGGTAAAAATTTAGGCAAATCATGGAGAGTCTGACCACTGACCAAAAAGGTAACGATAGCGGAAAGACAATAAGCAAGAATTACATAGTGGATCAGGGTAAAATTGGGGATCGGTTTTTGCAAAATAAAAAATAAAAAAAATATCATCGATATTACAGCGGCCGCTTCTAATAATACTGGAGTAAAAAATAGACCAAAAATGAAAAGAAATACCACATATTCCAGTCCATAAAGGGTGTGAGAAGAAATTTTATCGCTTAAGTTCTGAAGCCACATGATTTTTTGACAGGTGTTCTGTTACAAATTAAAGTTAATAGTAAAGCGATGGAAACTTCCCAGATCGTCTGCAAAAGGGGTCAACCCGTAATCCAATCGCAAAGAGCTTCGAATAAAACCTACTCCCAGACTGAAATCCCGGGCTTCATAGCCTACCAGCCAACCTCCCCGTAAGGCCAGTTGTTTCCAGATTAAAAATTCGCTGCCCAGATGAAACCGCCAATTTTCTTCTGCCACCTTCACCAGATCAGAGGTCAGCAAAATATTCAGGTGTTTTCTTTGCACGGGTAGCTGATAGGCAGCTCCCACCCGAAGAAGCAATGGTAAGGTAGTCCTTTCGGAACGCAGGTTGTTCATTCGTCCCAAGTTTTGCATTGTAGCACCAATCTTTAAACCATTTACTGGAGGCTGATAGATGACGCCCAGGTCGAGCGCGTAACCGGAGGCAGTGTATACATCAATTTTTTCAAACAGGTATTTCATTGAAAGCCCGAGGTCGACCCGTTTTTGTACATGGCGCGCATAGGATAAACCTCCTGAAAAATAGTGAGCGGAAGTTTGAGATAGCGGTTCACTTGACGGAATTTCTCGCACGGCAATTTCACCAATGTTAAAACTATTGAGATGGAATCCCCAGGCAGAACTTGAACGAACCAAGGCCAGAGCGACAAATTCTCCGCGAATATTCATAATCCATTGATTATGATTGAAAAGCACATTTGAGCCTTTGCTGCTTACCAGACCAGCCGGATTCCAGTAAATGGCGGAGGCATCGGCAGTAACGGCGCTATAGGCTTCCCCCATTCCCACCGCCCGGGCATCGATTCCGACTTTTAAAAAAGAGAGACCGGTTTTACCCTGATTTCCAGGAGAAGTCAATCCGATACTGCCAGTGAATAAAATTATAAATACAGAAATAGAAAATTTTGAGCTCATAGGTATCACATTCCTTTTCGTTTTTGCTGAAAGGGAAAACATCAAAAAGCCAATTGCCAGCTAAACAGGTGGCTTGCGCCTTCGTCCACAATTGAGGCAACAAAGGCATAGTCCAGTGTTGCTTTTAATTTAAGATAGTGATCAATATGTAAACCAGCTCCGAAAGTGATATGATCATTATCATAACCAAAGCGGGCCGCCACTCCGGGGATGGTAAATTCCAGACCGATATGATTTTTCTCCTGCCCGGCAGTGCTCCACTCAAAGTCGTAGGCTACTCGAGCCCAGCGAAAGGGAGTATGATAAAAAAATCCGATCCGTTGGGAAATGGGAAATTCATTATCCCGATCCAGTCCACGTTCAAAGATTTTATTGGTGTTGGACTTCAGTTTGGCATTCATATCTTTCACCTGATAACCCAGGGCGAGATCGGCCAGCGGTTTACAGAAGATTCCCAAATCTCCGCCAAATCCGGTTCCAGAGTAATCAAACCCGGGATCAGACAGACTTTCCCGTAAATACTTGGCATTCAAACCGATGGCTAATTTCTGAGGAATGATAAATATGCCAAAGGAAAAATAGATGGCGTGCAGACCATGGCTAATCTTATCGCTCTCCATTCCACGCGAATCATATCCCTGAATATCACCTACGCCGCTGTAGATCCAGCCTAACGACATACCGGCTTGCGTTTTTAAAGGTGCCGCCAGACCGATGTAACTGAAGCGGCGGTCCAGTGATAAAAA
>CAYMXZ010000349.1:0-3091 GCA_964394475.1 uncultured Caldithrix sp.
GTATTATCGTACCTGTCCATTGATAATTGATTTTTGCAGTCACCTTACCCTAACCCCAACCCCTTTCCCTACCATTAGGGAAGGGGGTAAGGGGATGGGTTGTAAAAAAGAAAATTATTTAACATTTCACCTGCAACAACATAGATAGAACAACTTCTCAAGTAAAATTTTTTTGGAGCTAAGGAAATAATTACATTATTTAATTTACATTTTATCAAAAATGATTTAAGTTGGAATAAAAAATGTTCTTTAAAAATTAAATTTTCTTCGATAGGTATCTAACTGATGATCTCTTCTTCACACAGCACGAATCACAGCTATACTTTCTATTTTTTTGTATTCTTTTTTTTCATATTGTTTTTTTTATCCGTATCGGCTCAGCCCTGGCAACAAAATGATCTGATCTTTAATCCCAGCGGAATCCCTTCACTGTCATTTTCTCAACCGCGGTTTTCAGACCTCGATGCCGACCACGATGATGATCTGATCCTAGGAAATGTGGATGGTTATCCTTTGTTTTTTCGTAACACCGGTACGCCTTCCAGTCCTGCCTTTCAGGCTGGGCCGGCCATCTTTTCTTCCGTCTCTTCTCTGGATGCTGAGGTGGGAGTTCTGGTTGATCTGGATAATGATGCCGATCTGGATTTTATCTGCGGCGGCTTCACCGGACTCAATTTCTACCGGAATATCGGCGATTCCCTGCAACCTGAATTTCAGAAAGTCGATCAGTTTTTTCAGGAATTGCTGACCGGCGCTTATCCAGTCCCCACGCTGGCCGACCTGGATGCCGACGATGATCTGGAGCTGCTGATCGGGATGAGTGAAAATGGCGCCTTAAAATATTATGAAAACTTCGGCACTGCCGATTCCGCTGTTTTTCTTGAGTCAACCTCTCAGATGTGGGCAGACGTCGGTCTGTATGCCTATCCCTACTTCGCCGATCTGGACAATGATTATGATATGGATCTACTGGTGGGAAGAGATGGAACAGGATTTATTTTTTATCGCAATGTCGGTGATTCTTCTCAATGGCAATGGCAGCCCGATAACTCAGTCTTTGCCGCTCTGGCCCAAACCACTTACTGGAATTCGCCCTGTCTGATCGATCTGAATAATGACCAGAAAAAAGATCTGATTTATGGGACAGCGGCTGGTCCTTTGAATTATTTCAGCAATACCGGAACGGCTCAATCTCCCATCTGGACCGCTCAGAGTACTCCCTTTGGCGGGGTGCTGGATGTAGGCGGAGCCAGTTCACCAGCCCTTTACGATTTCGATGATGATGGGGATCTGGATCTGCTGAGTGGAACGCAATTAGGTTCAATAAAATATTACGAAAATATTGGTACACCTGCCGGACCAGCCTGGCAGGAGAATAGCTCCTATTTTAGTTCTATAAGCCATTCTATCTACTCAGCGGTGGCAGTTGGTGATGTAAACGGAGATTCACTGCCCGATGTGATTGCAGGTGATCTGAGTGGAAAGCTTTTCTTTCATCTAAATAGTGGCACCGGTTTTACCTACCAAAGTACGGTCTTTGCTGGAATAGATATCGGTGATTGGTCAGCACCAATTTTGATAGATATGGATGACGATAGTGATCTGGACCTGATTGCCGGAAATGAAGCAGGCAATCTTTTCTATTTTGAAAATACCGGTACTCCCGATTCGGCCAGTTGGCAGGCAGTGCCTGGTTATTTCGGCACCATCGATGTCGGAACAAATTGTGTACCGGCGGCGGGAGATCTGGATCAGGATGGAGATATCGATATTGTGACCGGAGATCTGTATGGCGAAGTCCAGTTTTTTAGAAATGATTCTGGGGCATGGGTAGAGGATCCAATAATCGTCATGGGAGTAAGTGGTGGACAGAATACCGCTCCGGCTTTCGGCGATCTGGATGGCGATGGTGATCTCGATTTGACGCTGGGAAATTATAGCGGAACCTTCAATTATTTTCAGAATAACAATCCAGCACTTCCGGTACTATCAACAACCAAAAATCTTCCCGGGAGAATAAACCTCTATCAAAATTACCCCAATCCTTTTAATCCACAGACCACTATCCAGTTTGAGCTTCCGGTAAGATGTGAAGTCACTTTAAAAATTTTTAATATTTTAGGGGAAGAGATCTGTACATTAGTTTCAGATCATTTGCCAGCTGGTTCCCATCGATATGATTGGAAAACTGCTCAGCTGGCCAGCGGTGTGTATTTTTATCATTTCGTCGCAAAGGGTTCCGGAGCAGGAGGAGAGATAGCTTTTAGTGAAACCCGCAAGATGATTCTGCTGAGATAAAACGTTTTGAATATTTTTAAACTAGAAAAAAATTAATAATTCAATAAATATATCGTTTCTCAAGTATAATTAAGTTATTGCTTGCGCGTAGCGATATGTTTCAATTTACATTACAGGTAATTATTTCAACCATTGATCCAGCCAGTTGATAACTGTTTCATGCCATAAGATGCTGTTGTGGGGTTTGAGTACCCAGTGATTCTCATCGGGAAAATATAAAAATTTACTGGGAATTCCCCGCCGTTGCAGCGCATTAAAAGTTCCAATTCCCTGTGTGACCACTACCCGATAATCTTTTTCGCCATGGATCACCAGCATGGGGGTCTTCCAGTTCTTGACAAAATTTACCGGATTATGCTTCTCATAACTTTCCGGGTTGTCCCAGGGGGTGCCGCGATGTTCCCACTCCGGAAACCATAGTTCTTCGGTATTGAAATAGGCCATTCGTTCATCCAGATTGCCATCATGAGTCACCAGACAGCGGAATCGATCCGGCCAATTGCCGGCAATCCAGTTTATCAGATAACCACCGTATGAAGCACCCAGTGCACCGACTCGTTCACCATCTAACCAGTTATATTTTTGAAGGACTGCTTCCAATCCTTTTTGCAGATCGACTAATGGTTTTCCTCCCCAATCATCCCGCAAAGCATCCTGAAAGGCCTGTCCATACCCGGACGATCCGTGGAAATCAATCATCACGGCTGCATAACCGGCACCAGCATAGGTCTGAGGGTTCCAGCGATAGTGAAAATCGTTGCCAAAGGAACCATGCGGTCCACCATGGATCAAA
>CAYMXZ010000350.1:0-3070 GCA_964394475.1 uncultured Caldithrix sp.
TTTTGACGAAACCAGAGATAGGCTTCCATTTCCTATTTATGATGAAAATCCACTTTGGGTTGAAATGTATTGGAAAGCATGGGAGATGGCATTTAAAAATTTTCATGAACCAGCAGAAGGATCGGGTTTTGTTTCTCAATTTCTCGATCCAGCATTCAATGAGAATATTTTTTTATGGGATGGCGCATTCATCACCATGTTTTTAAATGTCGCTCACCCGCTTGTACCCGGAATATCATCTTTGGATAATTTTTATGTCAAACAGCATTCAACAGGCGAAATATGCAGGGAAATAAACCGAACCACAGGAATAGATTTTGAGTTCTGGAGAAATAAAGAAAATCTACCTCTCTTTAGCCGATGGGGTTTTGATGAATATTCGAATCAATACCGTTCTGATGTTGTTTATAAAGGGCGCGAAGTGCCTTCGCCAAATCCTGAATTAACACTTGATGCACTGAACCATCCTATTCTGGCCTGGGCTGAATTGGAGAGTTATAAATGGACCGCTGATAAAGATCGTTTAGCATTGGTAAGGATTCCTTTGATAAAGTATTATGAAGCGTTGAAAAAATATATCCGGCAGGGAAATGGATTATATATCACGGATTGGGCAAGTATGGATAATTCACCAAGAAATATCTGTCTTGAAAAAGGTGGAACTGGAATTGATATTTCTTCCGAAATGGTCCTTTTTGCGAGGAACCTGTCTGAGCTTTCTGCTGTTTTAGGTTACAAAGAAGATGCAGAGAAATTTAACAATGAAGCAGACGATCTTGCAGCTATAATCAACGCGAAAATGTGGAATAATGAGAAGGAATTCTATTTTGATCTTACCCTTGATGAAGAATTTTGCATCTACAAAACCATTGCGGCGTTTTGGACCCTTATTTCAAAAACTGCTACTCCTGAACGGGCAAAAATACTCGCACAGCATTTAAAAAATCCCGATACGTTTGGTCGGTTACATCCAGTACCAAGTCTTGCGGCTGACGAAAAAGAGTATTTTCCAAATGGTGGATATTGGTCTGGTGGGGTCTGGGTTATGACGAATACCATGGTTATAAAAGGATTAGAAGCATATGGCTATAATGATCTAGCCAAATCGATTGCCCTAAAACACCTGGATGCAACATCACAGGTTTTTAAGAAAACAGGAACATTTTGGGAAAATTATGCTGCTGATACGATTAAAGAAGGTAAAAATACAAACGGTGCTCCCGTGGTTAAGGATATCGTTGGATGGGGAGCATTGGCTCCTGTTCTCTATTTTATAGAATATGGTATTGGGTTAAGGCCTAATGCACCTCAAAATGAGTTGGTTTGGGAGCTTTCTTCCAAAAAAAGTGTGGATGCAAAAGATTCAGGTTTAATAACCATATTGTAGACCTTATCGCTGAACCCAAGGGGAAAAAGACTCTAATTAAAGTCCAGTCAAATGGCAACTTTAAATTAACCATAATCAAAGACAGTAATTTAAAGAGTTACGAAATTCTGAAAGGGAAAACCACAATTCGTATAGATGACCAGTAACAGCGGACACCCAACAAAGAGCATATACCATAAGGATTTTAAAAGTTATTCAAGTTTTTTAACCCGCTCAAGCTCTCATATCTTTGGACAGGAAACTATCCCGCAATCCCTTACGGCATATTCCCTCGAGCGTTTTGCGTCATGCCGAAATAGAGACAGAAAGTAATATGTTAGACAAAGAAGTTGTACAAGAATTTTTAGATGACGAACTTGAAGGTATAGAAATACCTGAAGAAATAAATAAGGATAAACGAATAGAGACGTTCCTTAAATATGTTGAAGATGACTACTATGAGGGATTAAAAGAAAACTTCAAATCATTTTTTAACTATGGGAATCCTGATTGGACATGGATAAGAGAAAGAATCAAGAAAGTCTCCTTAGAACAAGAATGATAATTTCTCCAGGCAAAATTATGGTGATAATACTCTCGGCGATAATAAATATTCTGGAGTTACTCCTGCATTTGTCATTTGGAACATATTACAGAGATACACAAAAGTAGGAGATTTGGTAGTAGACCCGATGTGTGGCAGTGGAACTACCATAGATGTTGCAAAGGAGTTAAATAGACAGGTAATTGGATACGATGTTGCACCCTATAGGGAAGATACTATTCAAAATGATGCAAGAAAAATTTCATTGAGAGATAATTCTGTTGATTTTGTATTTATTGATTCCCCATATTCTGATAATATCAAATATTTAGAACATCCTGCGGACACAGGTAGGATTTCATGTAAAAAAGAGGAATTCTTCGCTGAACTGGATAAAGTGGCACACGAAATATGCAGGATATTGAAGACTGTCAAGGTAATGGACTGGCTTATTGGAGACCATTGGAGTAAGCAATCAGGGTTCATACCAGTCGGTTTCAGAATATATCAAATGCTGGCAAAGTATTTTGAAACAATTGATATTATTTGTGTTGTCAGACGAAATCAGACATCAAATACTCCAGTTTGGCATGCTAGGGCAAAAAAATTTAATTTCTACCTTCGTGGGTTCAAATATTTGTTTATTATGAGGAAAAAATATGATTAAATCGCCCAATAGATTAACACATTATAAAAGATTCGTGTCTTACGGCAATTACCAAAGTCCTTTGTTTCACTCTGGACTTTTTATTTTAGAAATGTTATATGAAATAGGCACAAGCGAGTACCAATAAACCGAGGTGTAACAATGAATAGACTATTTCTCTACTCATCTGTTATCTTCATGGTTTTCGGCGGATGTTGGACTGACAGTACTTCTGTCAACAATTCTCTTGAACCAAGAGAATATCGGCAAGCATTGATCCCACTGGCAGTCGGGAATAAATGGACTTATACCGATTCACTATTCTCGAATGATAGTGTTTCCGTCGAAACTTACACACTCGCCGTTTCGGGCTTTCGATTCGAAAATGACAAAGTGTGGTGGCAAATTCAAGAGCGTCGTCCTTCCTCAACGATTGATCTCGTAGAGATCACTGCTCACTATGATAGTATCTTCAGTCTCCAGTATAATTTTCAGTTTCCAGTATCATCGCTGG
>CAYMXZ010000351.1:0-3054 GCA_964394475.1 uncultured Caldithrix sp.
TGTAAATGCCGTCATTGATTCCCCATTCCAGAAAGGTTTCGCTATGGTGAGTATGAATTTCCTGAAAAGCTACCTTTTCCCCCAACTCCATACTGGCTCTTTTTACCCGCTCAAAGACCATATTCTGTGCCGGACACCAACCGTTGATGAAGGCAGTTACACTTACTTTACCGGGGATTGATGATGGCTGTTTTTTCGTGCGAATCCAGCGAGGAGGAATTGCCTGATCCACAAAAGGCTTCCAGAGCAGAATTCGCATACCGTCTTTGTCTGCTTTCTGATATCCTTGCTTTTTAAACCAGCTAGCTTTCATCCAGAAGGGGAGAGAAATTCCCCAGGCTGCCAGACCTTTGGCACCAAGCGCTTTTACATCCTCCTCAGCGGCCTGCAGGAGAGCTTTTCCCATTCCTCTTTTCTGGAAATTGCCGCGACCTTTCTTATGACCATGGACCCAAATGCACAATATAAAATAAAGATCTTTCCCTTCTACAAAGGAGTGTTCAATAGGAAGATATTGGATCATTCCACCCACATTACCGGCATCGTCCAATGCTAATTTCACCCGCAGGCCTTTTCCTTTCATCATCTGATGCCAACGGGCTTTGTGATCCCCTGCTTCCCTGATTTCATCGGACCAATCTTCCAGACAAAGATGGTATAAATTTTCATGAGTTGTGGTTAGGTCAATTATTGGCATATTATTTACCCGGTTATTTTAGGTGAACACTGTCCCGGTGTGTTTTATATTCTTTTAATTTTAAAATTTTTCGATTATTCAATTCAGTGTTTGATCGAATAGATATTCCGTGATCATCAGTTCGTAATCAAAAAAACGTATTCTCAAGATCGGTTAATATCTTGTGCAATTCCTGATGCCGTCCTTTTCCGATGGTCTCTTCTTCAAATTTTTCAAATTTATTAAAAATTTCTTCCAACTGTTCATCACTAAGGCGTGAGGCACCCATGGGAAAAAGGATGTTGTTTTCTTTTTCGATATGACTGCGCAGCAAAGCGATGTACTTTTCGGCTCCCTCCAAAAATTGTTGATCAGCTTTTCCTTTGGATAGAGATTCGGCCATTTGTTTGATATATGAGCGACCAAGTTCATGTTCATTAAGCATGACACCGATCGGACCATTTTCTTTAGGGATTCCAGCCGCTTCGAAGGCCGGAAACAGAATTCCCTCTTCCTTTCCATGATGACATTTATCGGCGAATTCTTTTAAAAAAGTGATGATCGAGTTCAGGTCGCTAATACTGACTTCCGAATTCTTTTTGAGCATGATCATTATTTTTTGCATGATTCTGAGAATGGAGAGAATTGCCTGATGCTCTTGCATCAGATTATCAATCGCTTTGCTCATGATCATATCCTCCTTTTTAGGGTAGTCGGACTAACCATATTGTTTAAAATGCCTCATAAGATAATCTGAAGAACTATATTAATGCGAATTATTTTTTAAGAGAATCAGGTAAGTGAAAACGTTGAGCCACCAAATTGCAAATAGTCCGTGAAGGTAGACTATAGATGTATGGTGCATCAGGTTTCAGCAGGTTTTTTCTGCTCACTAAAAATTTCTCGCACCTTCGATAAATTATTTTGATTGACTAATACCAGCACTGTGTCGGCTTCCTGTAGGATAGTACCTCCACTGGGGACTATATATTTGTCATTGCGGCTGATCAACACAATCAGACTATCCTTTGGCATTCCCAATTCGACAATTGATTTGCCGGCTATGGCGGATTGGTATGGCACGATGAGGTCAATTAATTCAGTATCGGAATCTTGTGGTGAAGAAAATTCCAGAGGAGTTCGTCTTTTTTTCTCGAACGGTGCATCTACTCCCAGTAAGCGGGCAATGAAGGGAATGGACCAGCCCTGAATAAGGGCTGAGGTAAACACCACGAAAAATACAATATTGAAAATTAATTTAGAATCGGGGAGAGCATTGATTAAAGGAAAGGTGGCGAGAATAATAGGTACTGCCCCACGAAGCCCCACCCAGGAGATAAACACTTTTTCTAACCAACGCAATTTGGAAAATGCCAGTGAAATGAAAACACTAACTGGTCGGGCGACCAACATCAGGAACGCGGAAACCAATAAACCGCTTCCCACGATGGAGAGTAATTGTGACGGAATAACCAGTAATCCCAGGGTAAGGAACATGCTGATCTGACTGAGCCAGGCCATGCCATCGAAGAAGCGTAATAAGCTTTTTTTATGAACGAACTCGCTATTACCGGCGATTAGTCCAGCGATGTAAACTGCTAAAAATCCGCTGCCTTTTAAGACAGCACTTAGCCCATAAATTAATGCAACAAACGCCAGAGTAAAAACAGGATAAATTCCTTCATAGGACAATTTTAAGCGATTCAGAACAAAGACCAGAGCTTTTCCAAGAACCAGACCGAAGATGGCACCGATTCCCATCTGAAAGAAAAAGAAGACAAGAATAGAAAATATGGTGGTATGGGGGGTGATGATTAACTGAATTAACCCAATGGTAAGAAAAACCGCCATTGGATCATTGCTTCCTGATTCTAATTCTAATAAAGGTTTCAGCTGTCCTCTCAGACTGACCTGTTTAGAACGCAAGACCGAGAAGACCGCTGCCGCATCGGTTGAAGAGATAACCGCTCCCATTAGCATTCCTGAAATAAATGATAATTTCAGAACATAATGCGAAAATATTCCCAGGCAAAAAGCTGTCAGAAAAACCCCTAAGGTGGAAAGTCGAAGTGCATGAGGGAGAACAGGGCGAACCTGCTGCCAATCGGTATCCATACCACCCGCGAACAGGATAATAATCAGGGCAAAAATGCCGATGGATTGAGCCAGAGCTGGGTTATCAAAATTGATTTCCAATGGACCCTCTGATCCGGCGAACATGCCGATGGCCAGGAATAAAAGCAGAGTAGGCACTCCCAGATTGTCAGATAGGCGTGTAATCGCTGTGCTTAATAAGATTAATATCGATCCGATAAGAAGTAAATAATCTATCCCAATCATACTAATAGAATCCTATTCTGAAGGAGTTTTATTAAAAC
>CAYMXZ010000352.1:0-3028 GCA_964394475.1 uncultured Caldithrix sp.
CAGGTTGATATTTTTAAATAATGATACAATAGAAATATGAAATTGTCAACCATTGATTTTCTTGTTGCAAAGAATGTGACGCGGTAAGGGTGTTCTGTTGTTTACTTCGATGCTGCATTTGAATTGCACCTGAATACACATTTTAAATGAACCTGGAACTTAAGCGTGTTCTTCGCTAAACGGCTATACATCAATTCACTCTTAATCTGAAAAGGAGGCGAAATCCCGTCGAGCTATCACTCTTACCTAGATCTGCGCCACGCCAAGCGACTACTCACGGTTCGCCAGGTTACCCTTGGGGTAACCTCCAGTAAAATCTTCTTCTCTCTTTAAAATTGTCTATCTCATTATCTGAGCTGAGGACTCTTTTATGAGAGTAAGGTTTTATCCAGCACCGGAAAGTCGTGCTTATCTCAAAGAGTTGCAATTATTCAGGGTTGGGCATTTTTATTTTATAACTGTCTTTATTTTATTAAGCACTTCGCGAAAAAAATAGATGCATGCACCTTTCCTGGCCGTCGATTTGGTTCCTAATTCCTGGATGGCCTTTTTTACCTTACCATCAGGAATTCAAGAGTGTTATAACCAGATCTCTAAAATATTTTTTATTCACGATTCTAATATTGGATTCATTTATTTAATTGTGATGGTAGTTCCCATTCGTTTCAGATCGGCAAAAAAACGCCGCGGTTCTACTACATTACCTTGCAGCCATAGGCCGGGTTGGCGGATCGAACCGTCCAGATATTGCAAAAGACAGGCGACCGCCGGTAGAGCAGTTAACAGGTAACCATCTTCGTGTTCAATTATAAAATGTTGAGTAATCAGTTTATCTTTTTTATACCCGCGTGCTTCTAATAAAAGCTGAGTGCCAAAAGGCGGTCGGCTGAATTTTTTTAATCCCCAATACATCAGGCGTGAAATAGGTTTAATAACAATCGTTGGCCCGAGTTTGAGGACTATCATGCTGGGTAGTAATAAGATATTATCCACAAACCAGTTAAAACCACCCACATAAAAACCGATTTCTTTAAGAGAAGAATATTGTATAGGTAAGGTTTTTAATTCCTCTAAAAGCAGGGCAGTGCATTTTTGTTTTCCGAATGTTTTACCAAAATCGAAAGTGCGACGATGGTTCCAATTTCGCTGCCATTTACCATTGGAAAAAAAGACAGGTTGAAAATCGAGCATTTCCAGAACAAATTCCTCAACCGTCACAGGAGATAGTTGTAAAGTCTTCCAGTTTATTTTAATCACACTTCCGATATGAGCTGTTTCTATGTAATCGAATTCGGAAGTCAGATAGCGAACCATAGCAGCCGGAAGTCCAGGATGGAATCCGCCTTCCGTAATAAAGCAGAGTCCTCGCTGGCGAATTTCCTCCGCAAAGGTTGTGAGAATTTTTAATTTGGAAGTGGAATATTGGATATCCATGTAGTCTATGCCCGATTGCAGAGCGGTTTGTACAATCTGAAGGGTAAACCTTGAAGTGCTGGAGGCCACGACTATCATTTGTGTTTTCTTAAAAGCTTTTTCCAGACCTGTCTGATCAGCGGCATCCAGTTGACATATCGTTACTCTATTTCTACCAAAATGGGTGTTGAGCTCTGCAGCAACTTTTTGCGCTTTGGTGCGGTTACGCCCGGATAAAATGATTTGAACGTCGCTTTCCTTTAATAAATTGTAAGCAATGCGTCGACCCGCTTCTCCGTAGCCGCCGAGAATTAGAATAGTCTGAGCATTCATAAATGATGCATTTTATTTAAATGATATCGATTATATTTACGATTTTCAGTTTTTTCTTATTTTTTTGATGAATTCTTTTCACCAGAGAGTATTATTTTTCAGAAAAATATTTCTAAGGAAGTTCTGGATTTTTTTCTTCACCTAACAATGATCACCTGCCATTAGTGTTCTCGATTGAGAGGTAGGTTTTATCCACCACCGTAATAAACCAGCCTGATTTTCCCTTTAAAAGTCGATTATAAATTAATGTGCGTTCTGGAAGATTTTACTATGAATTCTGTAAATTTTAAATGCTGGTTTAATTGATACGTTATGATTTATAGAAAAGGTAAAGCCCTCTCGATTTTCTTCTGATCATGTTTTAGCTGTTACTATTCATACGGACAAACCTGATCATACCATCTTACCGAGTATAACTTTTTCGGTATTCAGGTCGAACGATTCGACCGACCAGTCGATCTAAAATATGGCAGGTCTGAAATTTATCATTTCATAAATTTAATAAAATCAAGTGATAACAAAATGTTAAAAAATTCTGGCATAAGGATTGAATAAAATTCTAACGACTAAAAACTTTAATAAAAGGAGGATGTAAAATGAAACGATTCACACTCACTCTGATAGCGATTGGATTAATAGTTGGTTTATTGTCTGCGCAGGAACCGCAGCAAACCAGGACTCAAGTTCAAACTCAAAGCCAGATTAAAGAACAGAATAAGCTTCAGACGCAAAGTCAGGTAAAAGTGCAGAATCAAACTCAGGTTCAGGCCAGGACCCAGAGTCAAAATCAGATCGCCACTCAAGCGCAAACTCAAACCCAGGAGGGCGATCCCGGCCTTTACCAGCATCGCTTCCAATTTCGTGATCTGAATGGTAATGGAATTGATGACGGAATGGAATATCAGATGATGTATCAAAAGAAAAACAGTTATGGTCCTGGAGATGGCACTGGTAACTCGGGTGTTGGTCCCCAAAATGGCAGTGGCTATGGTCCGGGAAGTAAACAAGGAGGTCAATTTGGAGGATTTGGTCCGGGAGCAGGAACGGGAAATGCGGGAGTCGGTCCTCAGAGTGGCACTGGTTATGGGGCGGGTTCATCCGGAGGCACGGGAACAAATGGAAGTCCCAGAGGTAATATGAATCAAAATGGTGGTAAAAGATAAAAACTGTTGACCTGCGTTACCTCCTGAAAGAACCTCCGATTTTCTCGGAGGTTCTTCTTTATTTATATAGACCGAAATATTGTCCATGAATTACACAAATGAACACCAATGAAGATTTG
>CAYMXZ010000353.1:0-3000 GCA_964394475.1 uncultured Caldithrix sp.
GATTTATTGCGTTTCCGGCTTTTGGGTGATATGAGTCAAAATCCTTACCTAATGAATGGTGATCTGATCAAGGTTCCCTATATTGATGCCAATCAAAATGTTATCGAAGTATCAGGATTGGTTGGGAATCCAACCCGTTTTGAATTTCGCGAAGGCGATGATCTCAAACAGGCTATTTCTTTTGCCGGGGGACTATTGCCATATGCGGATTCAGCGCGAATCGACCTGTTTCGATTTCGAAGTGATCAATTGTCACTGGAGAAAATTATTTTGGATTATCGGAAAGAAGCCGATTTTAAATTGATGCCTGATGATCGGATTTCGGTAAGAAATAAAGCTCTCTATCGACCGAAATTTTCCGTTGAAGTTATGGGTGAAGTGAGATTCCCGGGTAAATACCCTATAATAGAAGGTTCTACCACTCTGAAGGAAATTATCAGGAAAGCCGGTGGGTTTAGCAGTGAAGCTTCCTTAGCTCTGGCGAAAATAGTGAGAAGAAAATATTATAAAGAAGATTTTGAACTCAGACGTTTAGTGACTGTGCAACCGACTCAAATGACCACCATTGAATGGAGTTATTATCAGTCAGGAAGTAAAGAGGATCTCTATGTGGTAAATGCGGATTTCTTGCAGATTTTTAACTCGGATTCAGAAAAGGACGACATATTATTACGAGATCTTGACATTATTATTGTTCCGCGGGAATCCAAACTGGTTTACCTTTCCGGTGCCGTGGTTACACCGGGCACTTATGCTTACACACCCGGCTGGTCGGTAGCCGATTATATTAAAGCGGCCAATGGATTTGCCCGCCGTGCTCGAAAAGGGGAGATGAGAGTTGTGAAAGAAAAAACCGGCAACTGGCTGGATGTCAATGAAGATTATATTCCCGGGGAAGGGGATAAAATTTTTGTTCCTATAAAATTCGAAAAAACAAATTGGGATTACATGAAAGAAGGTTTAACGGTACTAACCCAATTTGCCACCATCGTGGCGGTGATTTTTAGCATTAACCGTCGTTAACCCGAATTTTCGATATCCGGAGAGATATTTTCGAAGAAAAAATATTAATCATTTCAAATTTATAGAAGGCGATCTGCACACATGACTTCACCTGAACGATCTGAATGGTATAGTTTATTCCTGTTTATCCTGAAGCACAAAAAATTAAACATCTGGTCTTATTCGCTGTTATTTGTGCTGACGGTGGTCTATGCTTTTTTTATTATGACAAAACAGTATACCGCTGATGTTTCCATCTTACCCAGTGCTTCTTCGGGAACACAGAATCTGGGTGGGAAATTGGGATCTCTGGCCAATTTGGCAGGCGTAAATTTTGGATTTTCCACTTCCCGCAGTCCCGAGATGTATCAGGGTATTTTATTCTCACGGCGTTTGCTGGAACCAGTCATTTTGAAAAATTATAACTTTCCGACCAATAAGGGTGACTTCAGGGGGAATTTGATTGAATTTTATAAACTCACTGGAAAATCGGAAGAAGAGAAAATTCAAAAAGCGTTAAAAATCATGCGGGATTATGTAGTTGTTACGAATATCGACGAAGATAACGGTATGTTATATCTCTCGGTCACCATGAAGCATCCGGTACTGGCCGCCGAAGTGGCGAATACCATGACCGATATTTTGGAAGACATTGTTTTAAATAATCTGCAATTGGAATTCAAGGAACAGGATGACTATTTAAAGAATAGATTAGCCTTCATCAATGATAGTTTGAAAATTACGGAGGAAGAATTAAAAAAATTTTTAGAGAAAAATCCAGATCCTACCGTACCCCGATTCCAGATAGAGCAATTGCGCCTCCGACGAAAAATTGAAGTACAATCGGCCGTATTTATTGAATTGACCAAGCAACTGGAATTATTGAACATCCAGAATTTTGTCAACTTGAGTCCATTGAAAATTTTGGATAAGGCCTATCCTCCTTATCGCAAGAGCCGACCGAAAAGGATCTTTGTCGTGATCACTTTGATGATCTTACTGGGTTTTGTACAGATCGGTGTGAATGGCATTTATTATATTCGACAAAAATTTTCGAGTTCTATATCAACGGATGCGAGAAAGAATTATAATGCGGATAATAAAAAAATTATTAGTCAACCGTGAATATAAAACTCTTTCTCAAAATATATTAAACCTTTTTCTATTTCAGGGGACAAATTATCTCCTGCCGCTAATTACCATTCCCTACATTGTTCGAGTAATCGGACCGGAAAAGTTTGGGATTTTAAGCTTTGCGGAGGCGGTCAATTATTATTTTGTTTTAATTACTGACTATGGATTCAATATTACCGGAACGCAAAAAATATCAATCGAACGCGAAAGTCGAGATGCTCGGAACCGAATTTATTCCATCGTACTATCGGTAAAATTTTACCTTTTCCTTTTCTGTTTATCCGCTCTCTTTTTGTTTGATATGCTGTGGGGATTAGGAATGGATGCCAGAATCTATTATTTATATTTTCTTATGGTACCGGCAAATATCCTATTATCCTATTGGTTCTATCTTGGAATGGAAAAAATGCATTATTTGAACTTCCCCAACCTGGTATCGCGAGTTTTATATTTAATACTCATATTTTTGTTCTTGAAAAGAGCTGATCAGTATTATTTCGTTCCTTTGTTTTACGGATCATCTTTGATGGTTGGTGGGGTATTCAGTCTGTTTTTACTATCCGCTCGGTTTCAATTCAAATGGATGAAACACAGTTATCGAGAGATCATTGAATATTTTCGGGATGGATGGTCTATTTTTATTTCGACTTTCGCTATCAATCTTTATCGAAAATCTAATGTTTTTATTCTGGGATTAGTGGCAACAAAAGAAGCAGTGGGTTTCTATAGTGCCGGGGAAAAAATTATTGTGGCCTTGCAAGCAGTATTCAACCCGATTATTCAGGCATTTTATCCCTTTATTGCCCGAAAAAGAAAAGAATCGGAAAGAAGCGCCTTAAATCATATCAAACAACTGCTCACGGT
>CAYMXZ010000354.1:0-2998 GCA_964394475.1 uncultured Caldithrix sp.
CTACCCTGGGAACGGCCGCTTATATGTCGCCGGAACAGGCCCGTGGTGAAGAGGTCGATCACCGAACCGATATCTGGTCGCTGGGAGTTGTACTATATGAATTGCTTGCTGGAAAATTACCATTCACCAGTGAATATTCAGCTGCTCTGGTATATTCGATTTTAAACGAAGACCCAAAGCCGCTCTCCAATTTTCGCAGCGATATCCCGCCGGAATTAGAAACAATACTAAATAAAATGCTGGCAAAAAATCCCAACGAACGATATCAGAACCTGGATGAAGTGATTTGGGATCTTCAGAATTTGCAGGAACCACTGAAAGGTTTTCCGATTTCATATCTCATCAGAAAATTCCTTTCTAGAAACCGCCGCAATGTTCTAACGATAGGGATTGCTTTTCTTCTGCTTATCATCATAATAATTTTTATGAGCATTGGAATTCAGAAACCAACGACGATTGACTCTATTGCCGTTCTACCGCTGGAGAATCTCTCAGGTAATCCAGACCAGGAGTATCTCGCCGCTGGTCTGCATGAGGAACTCATTGTTGATCTATCCAAATTAAGTGGTTTCAAGCGGGTGATCGCGAGGGCTTCAGTAATGCGGTACCGGCAAACAGATAAAACGTTGTCCGAGATAGCCAAAGAACTGAATGTAGGTGCGTTGGTAACCGGCTCGGTGGTTAAAATGGCCGATCGAATCCATGTAACGGTGCAATTAATTGAATCTACCAGTGAAAAACAGTTATGGGCGAATCGCTATGAAAATCAGATACGCGATGTTCTGACCCTTCGGAATGAAATTGTCACTGCCATTGCCCATCAGATTGATCTTCAGCTCACTCCACAAGAGCAAACCCGCCTGGCCACTGTTCGGGAAGTGAATCCCGACGCTTATGAAGCGGTAATGCGAGGGAAATTTCAATGGCTAGGGATGACCGCCCAGGATTTTGACATTGCCCTGCATTATTTTGAACTTGCCCGAACCATCGATCCCAATTTTGCCCTGGCCTATGCCGGAATTGCCTACGTATGGCTAGGCCGACAGCAACATGGTTTTGTCCCCCCATCCGAGGCCATACCCAGGATCAAAGCAGCGACCAAAAGAGCTCTGGAATTGGACAGTGCTCTGGCTGATATTCATTGCATTCTGGGGAATATCAAAGCATGGGTGGATTGGGACTGGTATGGAGCCGATATCTCTTTCCGGCGAGCACTCGCGTTAAATCCCCAGGATGCGCAAACTCATGCCTATTATTCTCATCTTTTACATATTCTGGGTGAGGGTGAAAAAGCGAAGCGACACGGTGAGCTGGCACAACAGCTTGACCCTTTCAGTACTTTATATAAATCCCTTTATGGGATGAATTTGATGCATCAGCATCGCTATGACGATGCAATCGTATTGTTGAACAATATTCTGGAGACCTCCCCAAAAGACCCGATTGCGCTATCGACCCTGCGATCCGCCTATCACATGAAAGGCAAGTATAAGGAGGCGCTGGAGATATGGAAACGTTCCTTCGCCGCCAAAGGGGATTTTCAAGCCGAGGCAGTTATTGGAGAAGGTTCTACAGAATCGGACTATAGGGCAGCTCTGACTCGGGTGGCCGAACTACTGATCGCTCGATCTGATACCGTACCTGTTACCCCATGGCAAATTGCCACTCTCTATACCCGGGCCGGAAAAAAGAAAGAAGCACTCGACTGGCTGGAAAAAGCATTCCACTACCGAGATCCAAATATGTCTTATATCAGCATCGACCCAATATTCGATTACCTACGTGATGATCCTCGTTTTCAGTCTTTCATACAAAAAATGAATTTCCCTGAAAGAAAACCTAAATAACTGGAACCCAAAAATAAGGAGAAGATCATGAAAACCGTTCTTACTATTACCATTCTTACCTTCCTACTTACTGCCTGTGTCCAGCAGAAAATAGAAGAACCAATCGAAGGATCTGTGACAGTTTCGACGGCCTATCTTAACCAGGCAAAATATGTGGAACAGCAAATCGTGTCCCTGGCAGAAGCCATTCCGCAGGAACTCTATGATTGGCGACCAATGGAAGGTGTCCGCTCAGTTGCTGAAGCATTTCTGCATATCGCTGCTGTAAATTATCTGATAGTTACTACCATCGGTGGTACAATCCCGGCCGGGACGGATCCGATGACCCTCGAAACTTCGACGACCGATAAAATTAAAATTCAGGAAGAACTGAAGAAATCATTCGAGGTAGTGAATAATTTTCTCACCAATTTACCTTTGAAAGATTACAATCGTCAGGTTGATTATTTTGGCACCAATATGACGGTTCTGGATATGATTTTTCTGGCGGCCACACATCAGCATGAACATCTGGGCCAGGAAATTGCCTATGCTCGAATGAACAAGATTGTACCTCCCTGGAGTGCAGGTAAATAACAGGGGATCGAAAAGGTTAAAAGACCTTTCACTGTAAAGACAGAGTGATAAGATCAGGTGGATGTTGCTCTGATCCGGGTTAAGGGGCTATATACAGATTAGTATCATAAATAAGCATTGTGGAAATGATTACATCTGAGATTTCAGCAAAATAGGAATATATATAGGGGTTTGATTCATTAAACCCGTCACAGGGGAAATTTAAAAACAATCGGCGAATCAAAATTAAATATTGAAATATGCGTAGGGGTTTGAATCAAACCCGTGCCATAACAAATATTCAAATTTATCGGGGAATAAAATTTGTGTATCGAAATTTCCGTAGGGGTTTGATTCATCAAACCCGCAAAAAAATATGACAAATCAAAATAAATCCCCCATTCGTGAATCTATTCGGTAAAATCGTTGGAAACAACTGGCACAAATTGACGACATATTTTTCTTTTATTGATCTGGACTATCATAGATGCAAATACAGGGTTAATGAATTCGTGTTGTTAAATGCGGGTCTGGTGAACACGGGTTTGATAAATCAAACCCCTACTAACCGATGAAAAATTAAAATAAATCCCCCA
>CAYMXZ010000355.1:0-2996 GCA_964394475.1 uncultured Caldithrix sp.
TATAAACAAAAAGAGAGAAAAAATCAAGACAAAAATATGTGATCTGTATCAATTTTATTTTTACTGTTGAGGATTGTGATTCGGACAGAAATGATATAAATTTCTCGCGAAGATGAAAAGGAGGGGTAAATCATGTTCAAATTTTTTCTATTGCTCTTATGCTTAACTCTTACGGCCAGACCACAGGATGAATTTCAACCTGCCGCCTCCTGTGGCAATTGCCATGATGAAATTCATCAACAATGGTTATCCTCATTTCATGCCAATTCCACCGCACAAAAAGATCCATTATTCCGTGCCATGTATGATTTAGCCATCGAAGAAACTGCGGGAAAGCTCACCGAGAAATGCATCATCTGTCATTCCCCCATGGCAACGGTGTTTCAAGACTATAATCGCGAGAGCACCTTTAACCAGGATGGGGTTACCTGCCAATTCTGCCATGGAACCAGCGAAATTGTGGCCTATCATTCCGCCCGGGATATGAAGATTGATTTGACGACGAAATATAGCGATCAACCAGACCCGGAGAAGACGGTTCATCCGGTGGCTCATCGGGATTATTTTTATAAAAGCGAGTTTTGCCTTCCCTGTCATGCCGAGATGAAGAATCCCACAGATATTGAAATATGCTCAACCGGTAACGAATGGCGGGATTTCCAGAAACAGAATAAAAAAACCTGTCAGGACTGTCATTTGCTTACCGGTGACGGTAAGGTTTCTCATCGTTTTCCGGGAACTCATACCATTGATTTTCCCACTTCACCCGTGGATTTAGAACTAAACTATTATTCACAACAGCAAGAGCTGGTGGTTTCGCTCATCAATAACGGAGCGGGACACGCCATACCAACTGGAACTCCTTTGCGTATGGTTTATCTGCAGATCACCGCCTATGATAGCAGTAAAAATGTGGTATGGCAAAACTGGAAAGAGAATCCAATCAAAGAAGATCAGTCGGGTTTGTTTATGCGAATTCTGGGTGATGAACAGGGTAATGGGCCAGTGGTACACTGGAAAGCCACTAAAATTCTTTATGATCGGAGATTAATGCCCGGCAAACAATATACCATTCGATATCAAATACCCGGCAAAGAAATATTCGAAACGGAAGTCAAGTTAGTCTATCGACTGGCACCAGTTCCTATTTTGCAGCGATTGGCCATTACTGATCCTCATTTTCTCAATGAAAGAATTTTGGTCCAGAAGTCAATTATTATTGCTCCTGCAGGCGAGAAATAGCTTGAGTTCATCATAAAATATTTCTTTCAACCGTGTAAAACTTTTTGGTAAAAAATTGTATATAAAATATAAAATGATTATATTTGCGAAAGACATTACAATGCTTAAGGTCGGGTAGAAAAAATATAAAAATTAGTATTAGGAGAAAAAAAAAATTCGATTAAAAATAAAGATATAAAAATAATTTTGGAGTGAAGATATGCCCACTTACAATTACCAATGCCAAAAATGCAAAAAAGATTTCTCAATTTACGTCTCGATAGGTGAGCATACCAAGCATCCGCGTCCAAAATGTCCAAAATGTAAAAGTAGTAATGTAAAACAACTTTTTAAAAGTATATCGGTCATTACATCAAAGAAAAGCTGATTCCAGCTGGAAGTTTTTTGCTCACTCATATGATTTTCAAGAAAGGATTGCTATCTCACAATTTTCACCAAAGAACTTTTGAGCGTTAAAGATAAATTGTCACGATAAATTGACTGCTGAAGAGCAGGGAAATTATTCATGACTATTGAAGTTGTGTGGTAGTAACCTTTGTCGACAGTCAGTCGGACACATTTTCGACTGACCGTCATGATTTATTTTTTAATAGGTTATCACATGCAAAGCCATTCCAGACGGCAGTTTTTCAGGTGCTGTTTCCGCTGGGTGAGCGGAATCTCTGTGGGATGGTATGGAACCTCCTTATTTTTAAATATTCAAAAGAATGGTAGTGCCGCTATCTGGGGAAATAAAATAAAAGAAAAGGCGGATTTCGAAGCAGGGTATAGAAGGCTTCACCGGCAAGGTGAACTTGTGAAAAGGGGCCGTCAGTTATGGGATCTGATGAGCGAATGTCGGCTCTGTCCTCGCCAGTGCGGTGTCAATCGCCTGAAAGGCGAAAAGGGATTTTGCCAGGCCTCAGCTACCCTGGAAATTGCCAGCCATCATCCTCATTTTGGTGAGGAACGACCGCTGGTTGGCAGTGGAGGATCAGGCACCATTTTCTTTACTCATTGCGGTTTGCGCTGTGTATTCTGCATTAATTACCAGATCAGTCAGGAAGGAGAAGGTCAGGAACGAACCATCGATGAACTGGCCGAGATGATGCTTTACCTGCAGCGTATTGGTTGCCATAATATTAACGTAGTGACTCCCACTCATTTTTCGGCCCACATTGTATTAGCGTTAGACCGAGCGGCGAGTAAAGGATTGAATATACCGCTGGTTTATAATACCTGCGGTTGGGAGAAATTGGAAATATTAAAAATTCTAGATGGGATTGTCGATATTTATCTTCCTGATTTTAAATATTTCGATGGGAATATGGCTGATAAATATTCCTCAGGGGCCATATCGTATCCAGAGATTACCGCCCGGGCCATCCTCGAAATGCACCGACAGGTAGGAGTGGCCAAACCAGCCGAGGATGGTTTGATGTACCACGGTCTAATGATCCGTCATTTAGTGATGCCCAACAATGTCAGTGGCAGCCGAGAGATCATAAAATGGATTGCCGAAAATTTACCCAAAGATACCTACCTCAACATCATGTCTCAATACCGCCCGATGTACAAAGCGTCGGAATATCCTGAAATCAACCGAAGAATCACACGTGATGAATATCTGGAGGTAGTAAAATCAGCCAGAGAGCTTGGTTTGACTAATCTGGATATTCAGGGCTGGGGATGGTGAAAAAATTTTTATAATAAAAATATGCGTAGGGGTTTGATTCATCAAACCCGCAAGGACGGAATATAACCATGATTCACCA
>CAYMXZ010000356.1:0-2974 GCA_964394475.1 uncultured Caldithrix sp.
TTTTTGTAAATACAAATCCAGACGGTGCCCAATGGCATACTGAACGAACACCCATCCTCGCTCCCGATGAATTTCATAAAGTTGTGGATGAGAGATATTCATCCGGTCGAAATAGCGACTGATATTATAATAATTATCAGCTATATCTAAATGGTCCTGCGGGACAAACATCAAAATGACGGTAGGTGATGGAAATCGGCTGTTCTGTTTGAAATGTAAAATAAAATATTTACGAACTGATGCCCCACCTTCTATCGGTTCTAAAGTGAAGTGATCAGTATCGAAGAATTCGTTTAGATTCTCCTTCAGATCTTTGATTAAATTTGTTTTTGCCTTTGGTTTCATTTTCAATTTTTTTTTCTGATGAAATCAGCATTTACTAAATATTCATCATTCTGATGATAATGTCGATTGACATCCATTTCATGCTGATATTTTTTCCTTCTCATTACACAGCCTACTATTGCTCTGGTCGTAAAATATAAAAGATGGGTCGCCACTCCCATAGTTTTTTCTTATAAATTTCATGATAAGGGAAGAAAGCGGTTCTTTGGTTCTTTGTACGTACTGAAGATGAATGTGGATTACTCCAGTATAGGTTGAATACTTCTCTAGTTTGAGTGGTAACAATAGCTCAGATGGCCTGTAAACCTCGAAAGCCGGTCGGGAATGTGAACGATTGTTCACAAAATGTGAACGATCGTTCACATGAAGGGGACTTACCGCAAGGGAATCCCTTTCCGTTAACTATATAATATTTAAAAAGATAACTTAGCTGGTAACTTTCGGCACAAAATTAGCAAACTATAGAATAGTTATTGGAGGCAGGCATGATGGATTTATTACTTATTAATCCTGGTAAAGTGCGCCATGACTATGTGAGTGAGCACTTAGGAATCGCCAGCTTAAAAGCGTATACCCAACAACAGGGATTTGAGGTTGATGCTATCGATATGGCTATCGAAAGTCTATCGGTAGCAGATGGTATTGATAGAATTTTTGAGATAAACCCTCAGGTGGTGGGATTTTCTTTATTAGATGATTCAAGGTTTAAGGGATTAGGTATAATTCAAGGAATACGGCGAGCCGGCTATCGAGGTGCTATCGTTGTGGGGGGATATTTTGCGAGCTTTGCGGCTGAGGAATTATTACGTGATTTCCGGGAAATCGATTTTGTGGTGCGGGGTGAGGGAGAGTTGACGCTGGCGGAGCTTCTGGAAAAAATAATCCGCCAATCGCCTCTCGCCTTTCACGAAATCCAGGGACTCTCCTTCCGTGGAAAGAATCAAATTGTTCATAATACCGCTCGACCCCTTATCACTGATTTAGATCTTCTTCCTCCTGTCGATCGCAAGTATGCGCATGTGGTGTTAGAAAGAGGATTTCACCTTCGAATTGCGGCTTCTCGCGGTTGCTGGGGGCAGTGTACCTTCTGTGATATTATTGGTATGTATCGACAGAGTCCCGGTAAAATCTGGCGCAGCCGCTCAATTAAAAATGTGGTGGATGAAATCGAACAATTAGTTCAGCGGTTTCAAACGGAGTACTTCGCCTTTAATGATGATCAATTTCTTTTACCCGGCAAAAAGGGAGAAGAACGAGCCGAAACCCTGGCGGCAGAATTAGAGAAACGAAATTTAAAAATTCAATTTGAATTAATGAGTCGGGCGGATACGGTAAGTTCCACCACCATGAAGCGCCTGAAATCGGCTGGTTTACAGCGGGTGTTCCTGGGTTTAGAATCATTCAATCCCCAGCAACTCCAACGGTTTCAAAAGCGAATTTCCACTCGCCAGAATCTCAAAGCGGTAATTACCCTTTATCGCCTTGAAATAGATGTGATCGCCTCAGTGATACTGGCCGATGCCTTCACCTCCCTGCGGGACGTGATCGATCAGTTTTTCATATTAGTCCAGTTGCGGCGTCGCTATTTCAACAGCCGGAGATGTCAAATTTCCATTAATCAAAAAATAGAAATCTATCGCGGAAGTCTGATTTACCAGCAATATAAACAGCAGGGACTGTTAAGCCGCGACCATTATATGGATGGGTATGACTATCATCTCAAATTGGGTACCTATCTTCGGTTAAAACTGTTTGACCTGGAAGCCTCACTGAGTCGATTTATTCGCAAGCCGCTTATCAGTCTTCGGAATCTGTTACGTGCTATGCGCTGGTGGACTGGACAACTGGCTCGTTATCTTGAATATGAACGCTAAGAACCCGGGTTCTTAGTTTTTTAATTGGATTCACATAAAAACCAAAACAAATTAAGGAGGCCAATATGTATCGTGTTATTCGTCGATGGGTAAAAAAATTACACTGGACAAGCTTGATGCTGGTTACGTTTCTGGGTGGTTCACTCTCCATATTGCGAAATATTGGAGATATGGCGATCGATTGAAAATAGTCATACTTGTTTAATTGCAGGGTAAATGATCCGATTTCTATTTTATCTTTTTATTATTTTTTCTTTTTGCGGTTGCGATGTTTGTGAAAAGAAAATAATCATCTTGGAAGGAACGGATGATCTTATTGAGACGCTGGATCCTGCAAAAGCTAGTGAAGTGAGTGAACCTCGGATAATATCTTCTATATATGAATCTTTGTTTGAATTGGAATTGGATTATATTACCCTGCAATCTCGTTTAGTGGAAGACTGGACCGTTTCAAAAGATTTAAAGAGTTATCGTTTCCGACTGAAACCTGGAATCAGATTTCAGGATGGGTCACCGCTTAATGCGGAAGCGGTGATCCATTCCTTTCAGCGGCAGCTAGCTTTGAATCCTGAATCGCCGTTGTTTATGGTGATAGATGAAATTCAAGCGCTGGATAATCAAACGCTGGAAATTCATCTGAAGCACCCCTATGCTCAGTTCCTGTATACCTTAACTGCGCCCATCGGACTTAAAATTATTTCTAAAAATGCTCTTGAAAAATACGGTGAAGAGATCAGTGTCCATCCGGTGGGAAG
>CAYMXZ010000357.1:0-2968 GCA_964394475.1 uncultured Caldithrix sp.
GCTACAGCCATGTTGAGAGTTAATCATGAATTTACACAAAAATTTGGACTTGACTCTAAAATGTAAAAGACACCTGTATATTTGTATGAAAAATTCATTTTTCATCATTAGAGATATTGCAAAAGCAAAATCCGTCTTTTAAATTATAGTGCAAAATTCTAATGTCTATAGATCCTGTGTCGGATGATATTCAGCGGATTGATTGTGAATGTTTAAAGCGATGAAAAGGATAGTTGAGAAATAATTAATGGAACAAGCGATGGGTTCTGGT
Source organism: uncultured Caldithrix sp. (assembly GCA_964394475.1). Taxonomy (GTDB): domain Bacteria; phylum Calditrichota; class Calditrichia; order RBG-13-44-9; family RBG-13-44-9; genus RQOF01. The sequence continues at coordinate 272 of CAYMXZ010000357.1, forward strand.
TGAAATATTTTTCTCTATCATTGATGAGCCTTCAGGGAAGGTTATTTAATAAACGTAAACCTTTAACTAAAAAATGGGGGTGTCATCATGATCGGAATGAATTTTCTCAGTTTCCTTATCCTGTTAGTGATCAGTCTGGTTGTATCGGCCGTCTTGCATTATGGATTTAAGTATTATGTCAGACCAGGGCTGAATTCATTCATTTCCAAAACCATTTTTGGATGGATCGGTGCCTGGTTAGGTTCTCCGGTTTTTGGTCACTGGTTTCCAGGATTCCAATATCAGGGAGTCTACATCTTTCCCGCCATTTTAGGTTCCCTGGCACTTCTGATTATCATGATTGATCTGGTGAAATCGATTAAAGGATCAGCAGCAGAGAAATAATTATTCCTGGAATAATCCATCTTTTCCGTTGTAGTAAACTCTTCTTAAACTATTAACTGTTCAAGAGCCGGCTGATGAAAGACAGTCGGCTCTTGATTTTCTGACACTCAAAAAGATTGTTAAATCAATTTATATCTTTCTATTTTCCTGCAGATCATCAAAAATTAATGGTGAATGAAAAGCGGAACGATTGGCGCAGGAGAGTTACCTCCCTATAATGCCAACCAATCGGTTCTGTTGCTGGAATTCTTTGTTCCGGTAGAATACCACTTTGGAATTGTTACCGGACTGAATAATAAAAACAATGAACGGGAAATTCCCAAAACGATTCAGCTATTACAGAATTATCCTAATCCCTTCAATCCCGTAACCACGATTCAATTTGAGATACCAGGAACCAGCCAGGTAATCTTGAAAATATACAACGTAGTTGGAGAAAAAGTAGCTACCCTGGTCTCTCATCAATTACCTGCCGGTAGCTATAGTTACGAGTGGAATGGGGCGAATGTGGCTAGTGGTATCTATTTCTATCGTCTTGAGGTAGATGGCTATGTTGAGACAAAGAAAATGGTACTAATGAAGTGAATATTTTTACTGTAGGGGTTTGATTCATCAACCCCTTACAAATAAGGTTTTCAGCAGAAAGGCAAATGGACGAGAAGGAGCTGTTTTTTTAGGGATAAGGGAGAATGGTGAAAGGTTAAGGGTAAAGGCGAAGAGATATGATCAAATAATGATAAAATCACCCATTAGATCCATGGCTAAACAGGAATGCACTGGGAGAATTGCCAGGAGATCACCTACTTTTATATTTTGAATTAAATCAGAGCGGGCATGGATGATCCCATGCTCCTGGGAAAGAGCCGATACCCAACAGCTGGGAATTATTGGACCCCAGGATGTACCATCCCATGGTGCCAGATAGCCAAATATTTTCCGTCCTTTTTCGTCCAGTATGAACTCCTTGGAAAGATGAATCGCTCCGCCATAGATCAACAGTTCCTTCCGTTCTGGATGTTTGGCGGCGATCGGACAAACCACCGCACAGGCGATGTCATTTTCTGAGCAGGATCCGATCTGTAACTGCATGACATCATAAAAAACAAAATTTCCTGGCCTGATCTCATCAACTCCCACAAATTGGTCAACCACACTGCAGGTTGGAGTATCACCGTAGGAAATTTTCAGGGGAGAAATTCCAGCCGAAGCCAGCACATCCCTGGCATGACTGAGTTTTTTAACAGAATCGTTATAAATTTCTATCAATTGTAAATTACCCCGGGCATGATAAGAATGTCCGGCATGAGTCAACAAACCGCCCAGGCGATGATGAGTTTTTCGAATTCGCTCTGCCAACTTTATTAAAGTATTCCCATCATCCCAGCTGATACCTGTGCGGTGATAACCCACATCTACTTTCATCCAGATTTCCAGCTCGCTCTTGATATTTGTTTTTAGAAAATTAATTGTCTCTTCGGATTCCACCAGTACATTCAGCCGAATCTGCCGGGCCAGTTTCTGGATCAGCTGATGCTCCCGGATATTCACTGGAAACGCCACAGTGATGTCTTTCCAGCCATGCCGTGCAAAGTATTCAGCCATGGTAAGTGATGACACCGTTATTTTTTCAACACCAACCTCGCGAAACCATTCCCCAATTTGTGCCGACTGATGGGTCTTGAAATGTGGTCGGAAAGTGACTCCACTCCGTTGCGCTTTTCTATTCATGTGTTGAATATTCAAACGTGCCCTTTTTTCCTGAATTAGCAGGGTAGGTCGAACCAAATCGGTAAGAGATCGGCGTTTAGTTTTTATCGGTAAGAATCTTTTCACTACTTGCTGAATTCCCGTTTTATTGTTATCTTAAAAATTAATTTCGTGTTATTTTAGTCAGAAAATATACCATACACAAAGACCATTTCAATTACAACAAATGTAAGAGGAAGTGTACAAAATAAGACGGAGGTGATTGACAGCTTGTTGGATTATATTTTTTTAAATAATTCTTTTAGAAATTGGATTTATGCGCTGGTAGCGGTTGTTCTTTCTTTTACTATTCTTCGCATTTTTTTCCGTCTTCTTCACCATCGTGTTCTGAAAATTGCCAGGAAAACTAAAACGGATATCGATGATCTGATTGCGGTATTATTAAAGAAAATCAACAGCCTGGTATTGCTGGTTTTTTCTCTCTATATCGGATCTCTGTTTCTCCTTTTCCCGGAACGGGTAAAAATTCTGCTTGGCAAATTAATCATTCTCAGTCTGCTGCTACAGGCAGCGATCTGGGGGAACAACCTCATCCAGTACATGGTG
>CAYMXZ010000358.1:0-2940 GCA_964394475.1 uncultured Caldithrix sp.
CACCAAATGGTCTTATCGCCAATTAAGTCAGGCCGGTCGACATACGGGTCATAGACGCCATCTCCATCCAGATCGACAAAATCGGCGCCCAGCGCTACGGCATCCGCCCAATCAATGTAGGCTGCACTGCCGGGACCGTCATTATTATCCACAATATAGAATTTCGCTCTGGGATCGGCCGGATCCATTCCCCATTTACCGGGTTGAGTCTCTCGGATACGGGAAGCAGATGCCATCCAGGCAGTCCGCAAATCGCCATTCACATAGCCCGAGCAGGCCAATCCGGCGGCAAATAAAAATGACGTTCGTGTTCCGGAAGGATAATAGGTATCGGCATCCAGTCCCACATTCCCATTATTCTCTAAAGCCATATCAATGCGGTTGATATTCATGCGGGTAACCTGGCCAATAACGGTCGGTTTTTTAAAGGAAACCTTCTGAGTTTCTTCAGCCCCGACTGAAAAAACGACAAATAATATGATGATAAAGGTCAATGCGAATTTTTTGAGCATAGTTTTACTCCTTCAATGTTAATAATTAATTCGGAGACCTAAACGAATCAAGCGCGGGATTCCATAATTGTCCGGGTATCTCTCATAAGCTTTGTAATCGGAGGCATATCCCTCTCCAGCGCTTTTAATAGTTTGTTGTCCCTGTGGAGTTTCCAGGTAAGCGGTATTATCTGGTTGCCCAGTGGAACGCCAGACGTCAATATAATTGTCACGATCTAACAAATTCTGAATCCACAGATAGGGGACTAATGATAGGCGTCCAATTGAAAATGTTTTATCCAGTTTCAGATCGATTCGGAAAAAATCACCTGCGTAGGCTGAATTCACATACTGAGTCAAGGAACCATAATTGCTGACATCATCCAGTGCGTTCAGATATTCCACTGGAGTATAGGGTCGACCACTGTTGTAGTTGAACAATATGTTAAGCCCGGTCTCCTGCAACAATTTTACACCCAGCAGACGAGGTCCCTGATCTTTACCGGCCCGGATATCGACATTGGCGGTGAGGGTGTGTCGCTGATCGAAATCCAGAGGAGCAATGGCAGTAGGTACTTCTCCGCGCGGATTGCGGAAAGCCGCCACATAGGAACTGGTCTCGCTGGATCCGGTTCCCTCTGCCAATGAATAGGTATAATCAATTCGAGTTGATAAAGGACCGACTCGACGCAAATTCAACTGAAAAGCAAAACCTTTGACCGTCCCAAAGTCTGAATTCGTGGAGGATAGATAAACCAGGTCTAACTGACCTCGCCGGAATCTCTGGGAAATAATGTTGGTTAATCCCTTAATATTCTTATAGAAAGCAGTTATATCCAGACTGGCAATGTTTCCAATCTGATTTTTAAATCCGAATTCATATTGAGTAGTGGATTCAGCCTTTAAATGGCCGGTATTTACTCCAAATTGAGCATCACGCTCCAGTTGAGTGACACTTATCCAGGAATCATACAAATCAATGTGTCGAGGGAATTGTCGGAAGATCCCATATTCGGCATGAAAGACTACTCGTTGAGTAACCGGATAACCAAAACCGATACGAGGACTAATATAGCTTTCGGCTGGCATGGGCTCAAAATCTTCCGGATCCAGTTTCGCATCTGTATCAGGATTGAAGACCACCTGACCGGTATTCGGATCACGACTGTAAGCTAACGGATAAAATACATTCCGCAAGCGATTCGATTTGGGATCAAAATAATCCCAGCGTAAACCCAGGTTAAAAATAAAATCTGCAAACTCGATTTTATCCTGGATAAAGAAGGCCATGGTCAGGGGTTCTTTTGGTCCGGATTCTTCAATATAATCCGTTTGTCCATTGGCGGCATCAGTCACCACATTGCGGAAACGGGTACTGCTTATCTTATTTCCGGTGATATCATAGCCCCAGAAAGAAACGGCCGCGCCATAATAACGCTGTTCAGCCGGAACACCCGGAGTGCGCAGACCAGTTGCCAGATCCAGAGGAGACAATTGGATGAATCGACTTTGATCCACCTGAACAGTACCACCAATTTCCAATAGATGATCACGGAATTGATGGGTGAATAGTAAATCTCCACCCATGGTCTGAATCTCGTATTCTCTCCAACTGTTATACGCTCGGCCTTTTAAATAGAATACACCGTTTTCATCTCGCAGGACGCGATCGGCCTGGGTTCGCAGAGTAATACCCACTGCCTTATTGGCCAGGGTATCGCCATAAGACTCCAGATTATCCCACCAGAAACCATCACCGAGACGATAATGAGAAAACTTATAGCGAAGGATTACATCCATAAAAGTCCGCTCGTTGAATATTCCAGTAAGCTTTAATGAGGTGCCAATCACATTTTCCACTTCACGCGGATTGTGTTCCGGGTTATGCTTCACATAAGAATGAACGTAATTCCGGGCATCTCGATTCGAACCATTGACACTTAAACTGGTTTTTAAACGGTCTAAAGAGAAATCAACTTTCCCCACATAGCGATAAGATTCACTGCCAGTATTCGGAAGTTTATCATATTTCACCTCGGGAAATACTGTACCATTGCGCCCCACTGTAGCGGGGATATAGGTTCCTACGGCTCGCGGTTCATCCGTGCCGGCATTAATATATTCTCCTGATAAAAAGAAGGTATAACGTTTATTACGAGGAATAATAGGGCCACCAAAAGCCCCATTGACTGAATTATAGCCATAGATGTCAGTTAAACTGGAAGAAATTCCTTCCACACTTCCAAAATACTTTGGATTACCCGATTTGGTCACAATATTAACGATACCAGATTGAGCACTTCCGTATTTGGCACTGAATCCACCAATTTGCGAAGAAATTTGTTCCACCGCGGCATCTGGAATCGTTCCGATGGCATTGCCATAAATGACGTCATTATAAGGAAATCCGTCGACGATGTAGAGCGTTTCTTTCCCGCGACCGCCGACC
>CAYMXZ010000359.1:0-2939 GCA_964394475.1 uncultured Caldithrix sp.
CTTTTAGCGCAGGCTCGTTATCAGTTACGACTGGCAGAAAATAGTGATGGTCGCGGATTTGTCCCTCATTCATCTCGGAAAATCTTCGTGGCCACCGCTGCCGTAAAAGCCAAAGAATTAGCTCAACAGGCGGCTCAATCTATTCAGGCGAAGTAAAGGGAAGTAGAATTTTTTATAAGGTGCCAGGTGGTTATTATAGTCGATATGAAAAATCTATTTCTTCATTCGATGAAAAAAACTTTTAGGGACTCTAAAACTAAAATGAAAATATCAATTGTCCATTTTTTTTCCAAAAAAGTGAGGAGAGAAGAAACATTTATAGAATCGAGAATTTTGATATACCAATTCAAATAACCCAGATCGAACAAATTTTCTTATATATAATCTATCACAGAGGAGAGTAAAAAATGAATAAACAGACCTTCAGGTATTTCTTAATCACACTGGTAGCCATCACCCTTATTATCGTATTCAATTGCCGGCGACCAGTACAACAATATGGAATAGATGATTTTCTAAAGGTGGCTAAAATCGATGCCCATGTTCACAACAACAATGAACATCCTGCTTTTATAGAGCAGGCTCAGCAGGATAATTTCCGCCTGCTTACCATAAATGTGGATTATCCGGATTTTCAACCGATAGCCGAGCAACAAAAGATTGCGGTAACGCTCTCCCAGAAATATCCACAGGTGGTGGCCTTTGTTTCCACCTTTTCTATGACCGGCTGGGATGATCCGTCCTGGGTAGAAAACACTATCGCTCAGATCGACCAGGCTGCTAAGCAGGGAGCCGTTGGAGTAAAGGTATGGAAAAATATTGGAATGGATTTTCGGGATAAGAATGGCGATCTGGTCATGATTGATCATCCAAAATTCGATCCAATTTTTGCGTATTTAGCAGGTAAAAAAATTCCAGTAGTTGGTCATCAGGGTGAACCCAAAAACTGTTGGTTGCCAATCGAAGAGATGACCGTGAAAAATGACCAGCACTACTTTAAAAATCATCCTCAATATCATATGTATTTGCATCCGGAAATGCCTTCCTATGAAGAACAGATGGCGGCTCGCGATCGAATGCTGGAAAAGAATAAAGAATTGGTTTTTATGGGAGCACATTTGGCCAGTTTAGAATGGAGTGTAGATGAACTCGCCAGATTTTTAGATCGATTTCCCAATGCGGTAGTCGACATGGCCGCTCGCATGGGACAGGTTCAATATCAGTCCAGTCAGGATCGGGAAAAAGTTCGGCAATTTTTTATAAAATATCAGGATCGAGTATTATATGCTACCGATATCACCTTCGAACCGACCGCCCATCCAGATACCTTCCGAACAGAATTGCACGATCGCTGGTTGCTGGATTGGAAATATTTAGTTACCAACGATACCCTCAAAGTTCCAGAACTCGATAATTCTTTTACTGGATTAGCTTTACCGGCCAAAGTTATTGATAAGATTTATTATAAAAATGCACGAAAAACTTTTCCGACCGCTTGGAGAAAAGAGTAGAAAATGTTTAAACCTTTATGGAGGATTCATCGATGAGGAAAAGAATAACTATACTTAGTATGATTGTCTCTTTGTTTATCCTTTTAAATTGTACAACGGAACCACCTCATGCCGTTAAAATTTCTGGTAAATATTTTACCATTTATTTCAATGATCAATTGCATAGTCAGATTCAGGCGTGCTTTGATAAAAAAGTAATTGCCCTTGGTGAGTATGCTCCTTCGGAATTTGTCAAAACTCCTGAATCGGTATTTACTGATTTCACATTTACCAGTTCCCAAAAAACTGATATTCAGGATAATCTGGGGAAAGGGATAGTCACTGTTATCAAAGGCGACGGAGGGTCTCTGCAAAAAACAGTTGAAGTGACTGTCTATGATGATTTTCCGGGTATGGCGGTTTTCAAGGTTAGCTATACCAATCAATCCCCAAAGAGTATTGAAATCGAAAGCTGGACGAATAACCACTACAAAATGAAAACTCTTTCTAAAAACCAGAGTGGAGTACCGTTTTGGTCATTTCAAAGCGGCTCTTATGAAAGCCGTCCAGATTGGGTACTTCCATTAAAAACTGGTTTTTCCCAGGAAAATTATATGGGAATGAATGACTCTGATTATGGAGGAGGTACACCAGTAGTGGATATCTGGCGTCCAGATGTTGGTCTGGGTGTAGGTCATCTGGAAATGGTTCCTAAATTAGTCTCTTTGCCTGTTGTCATGCCTGATGAACAGACCGCCACACTGGGCATCGAATGCCGTGTAAGAGAAGTTCTTTTACCCAATCAAACGCTAACCACCTATAAGACCTTTGTTCAGGTTCACCAAGGTGATTACTTTACCACTCTTACCGAATACCGACGTTTTATGATCAAGCAGGGAATGAAATTCGATAAAGCTCCTGAAACCAGTTACGAACCTATCTGGTGTGCGTGGGGATTTGAAAGGGATTTCACCATGAAGCAGATTTATGATGCGCTCCCCAAGGTGAAAGAGATGGGATACAAATGGGCGGTCTTGGATGATGGCTGGCAGACCTCGGAAGGGGACTGGTATTTAGTAAAGAGCAAATTCCCGCAGGGAGATGCCGATATGAAAGCCCTGGTGGATAAAATTCATTCCTACGGCTTAGGAGCTCAGCTGTGGTGGGCTCCATTAGCGGTAGATCCGGGTACCGATTTAATCAAAAAACATCCTGAGTATTTATTAATGAATGAGGATGGTTCCTATCAGAAAATAAGCTGGTGGGACTCCTATTATTTATGTCCAGCCTATCCGCCTGTGCAGGAATACACGAAAAATTTGGTAAAGACTTTTATGGAAACCTGGGGATGGGATGGTCTAAAAATCGATGGGCAACATTTAAATGCCGCCCCACCATGCTATAATCCTGCTCACCACCATGCTCGACCAGAAGAGTCATTTGAAAAAG
>CAYMXZ010000360.1:0-2897 GCA_964394475.1 uncultured Caldithrix sp.
AAATATAAGAAAATAACAGATCGCAATCAACTCAGCGAAGGGGATTTCATTGTTCAAAAGGAAGGGGGTCACGTGGCGTTAGTTGTCAGGGATCCGAATTCCGGAGAACTTGTGATAGCAGAAGCGTGGAAAACAGGGACATCAGTAGGTACAGATAACAGAAGCTTTCAGAGTTTTGCAATAGGAACAGAATATTATGGATTTCATGATATAGGGAATGATAGTTGGAGAGCGCTTATACGAGATGTTGTTCATACAATAAAGGATATATTTGAACCATCAAAAGGCTGGGCAGCTGAGCATGGGGGATCCCCTCGATAAAAATATTTGTTAACTTGATAATTTTTTTGCATAATAAAAAGAGGATAAAAATAATGATAAAGCTATATTTGTTAATGGTGTTTCTTTTATTTAAGATTAGTATAGGCCAGGAGTTCGATTTAATTGGTAAAATTGATTCAACTGAGAGAAAATATTTAGAATACTTAAGAAGTGATAATGTAGCTCCTGCTTCATTCGCGATAGATTCGACAACCATTTACCTGTCAAACCAAAAACTATTTGAAGATCATAATACCTACATGTGGAAATATAATCTGCCCTTTTCAAAATCTAATCCCCAGCAAATCAAGGATTTCATAGGAAATAGTATAAAAAAGTTTAATAATAATCTGATTAATAATGGGCTGAATATAATAAATTTAAATAGCATGTCTAAATTTTCTGCACTTGGAGATTCAATTTATCTTTCAAGTGATCCCAATGATCATATCAGATTTGCAATTTATGATTCAACCATCTATTACTTTTGGCGTTCCGGTTATAGGTTTAGAAACCTGGAGTTTTTCAGATACGATTTAAGGGATAGAAATATAAAAAGGGTAATCCTTGATAATTATAGAAGATTAATCAGCAAAGAATTCGGTATACTCGAAGATATTCATGTTTTAGGGCATAATTTATATAGTGTTGTTTCATTGTATAATCAAAAATCAGACAGAAGTTATTTTAAATTATTCTTATGGGACATATTGAACGATAATGAGATCGCTGAATTTACATTTCCCAAATATCTTTTCAATCCTAAAATAATTGGAACTGATAAATGGCATAATATTTTTATTATTAGTGGGTCCGGCGACTCAGAATATCCATTATATATTTTTTCTCCTGATTTGGATTTAATAAATTCGATAGATTTAAAAAAGCAAGTGATGAATTTGTCATTTATGAACGGAAATACTTTTCTTGATTCTGAGGTTGGTGGGGAAAATTTCATTATTTGCACATTCAATGATAACAAAGAATTATTTCTTATGGTTAAAACAGTAAAAGGACTATATTTTCTAAAATACGATTATCTGTACCTACTAAGTAATTATTATGAGGGAAAATCAAAGGCATCATTGCGTATTTTGAGAAATATGATATTTGCACAATATGGTCGTTCATTTAATAGTGAAGACTTAAATGAGTATTTTAAAAAAGAAACATGGTATAGATTGAATTCCAATTATTCTGATAAAATGTTATCAGATTTTGACAAGCAGTGTATTCGACTAATCAGAGATATTGAGAGCCATAAGAATAAAAACTAACTATTTTTTTTCATCATCCAATACCTTGGCATTAAAATTTAGATATAAAAAATTTGACTATCCCGTGTTAATAAGTGCGGGGAATTCATAATTATTTTATTTTTTTATAAAAAGAAAAAGTGATTCGAAAACGGCTTACAGTTAAGCACCCCGCTTTTATATATTGTGTCGTTATCCAAGCGTCCCTGTTTAGGCATAAAGCGTCATAATGTAAACTAAACGGGAACAATCATATAAAAACGACAGGACGTATCCTGCTTTCTTGCTACACAGCGGTTTCTTAGTTACAAATGTCAGTCATTAATCTGGCCGGTGGACTCTGGAACGTTCGTGGTAACATAACGGAAAAAGGTTGCTGTAGGATGCTCTCAGAGTTTTTTTTAGAATAAAAGACATCCAATTACTCTTTCCTGCTCCAGATTTACATGTTTAATTTCAAAATTCTTGATATCATAGTGAAAATAAATCACATGATGTCCAGTTTTCACTTTTAATTATTGCTCATCATCATGTTATAACAGCAAAATTTTTTTGCAACTCCTAATTTAAAGTTTACCATAAGTTCAATAAAAACAAAACAACAATTCTTGGCATCTAATTTGAAGCTAAATTAAATAGAAATATTTTTTAAAAAAATTTTATCATGAGAGTCGTCAGTGAAACCTCTTTTTATCTCAACTATACTGATACTTTTACTTCATTTAATGAGTGATGGCTGATGATTAATCACAATTTATAAAGTTCAACCTCAAACCGGTAGTACGAAATTATTTCAATCCAGGGCCATTGATGTTGATGGAAAAGTAGATTTAAATTTAATAATTAAAAGACTTCAGAAAATTTAATTTTACTTGACCTATATATATCAGTATTTTAACATTTTATCAGGAACTATATAGAGTGATGGGTTCCACTTTCTTTCATAAATCAGTTTAAGGGATTTTACAGACAGTTAGGGTCAGTACTCATTTAATCTTTTTCGTGTGTACAGGTATATTATATCCATTCTCTTTAAATTGGGATTTATTATTTTATAGATTTGGAAGTTAATGTGATAACCGAATATGATGGATTGGGAAATCTGGTGGCTGAGTATGTTTATGAAAACAATCAGCGTATTGCCAGGATCACTTCCGACAAAACCATTGATTATTATCTGAACGACCATTTGGGTTCGGCCCGAGCCATGACCAGTTCCGGCTGGAGCGCCAACTACTATCCATTTGGAGAAATTGCCAGTCAGCCTGGTTCACCGGAAGACACCAGATATGATTATACCGGTCAGGAGCGGGATCGGGG
>CAYMXZ010000361.1:0-2850 GCA_964394475.1 uncultured Caldithrix sp.
CACCGGTTTGGGTTTGGCCATCGTGAAAAAAATTGTCGAGGAACATCATGGTCACATCCAGTTGTCGACGGCGAAAGGGCAGGGCACAACGTTTTTTATTAAACTACCGGAGTTGAAAAAAGAAGAGTAACGACATGACGATACCCCGCTTCATCATCACTCACAAAGTCAGTGATCGTCTCAACCTCTCGAGAGGGTGAGAAGGACGGCTATGACAGAGAATTTTGAGAAGCGAATGCCACACTTTTAACAGAAAGAGAAAGGAATAAGCATTAGGAAGATCCGTGTCTGATTTAAACGGATATGAATCGGCATGAAAGCGAAGATATCGGGCTTTATGGTGCGGTATTACGTCGAACAGCTTATGAAGCAACATTTGTCAATGACGATAAATAGCTTTGTAAGCACATCGCACAGAAAAAAAAAGATTCCCATCGGCTTGTGGTGGACAATGTTCATCAACGGCTTAGCCAGGCACAACAGGAATGCTAAAATTTACTTATCGTGAATATTTATTTGTTTTATCATGTTATATTTGGAATAATCAGTACTATTTTTATAATCACAAAATGAAGACATCTTTGATAAACATTAAAAGCGGAGTCTACTTGGCTATCATCTGTCTTTTTATGAGTTTTTTTACTCTGAATTGTCAGGGAAATAACCACCGCCAGAAAAATCAATCTTCGGATCAGTTTCAGACAATGCGCTTGAAAATGGTGGAGTACCAGATTAAATCCCGGGGTGTGAAGGATGAGCGGGTGCTGGAAGCAATGAAGAAGGTTCCGCGACATTTGTTTGTTCCTGAATACTTGAGCGATCAGGCGTATAACGATGAACCTCTTCCAATTGGAGCAGGCCAAACTATCTCCCAACCGTATATTGTGGCATATATGACCGAGCAAGTTCAATTACAGGGAGCAGAACGAGTGCTGGAAATCGGCACAGGAAGCGGCTATCAGGCTGCCATCCTGGCTGAATTAGCCGATTCTGTCTTTACTATTGAAATTATCCCTGAACTTTCTCTTCAGGCCCAGCAGGTTCTCAAAAATCTGGGCTATAGCAACATTGAATTTAAAGTCGGAAATGGGTATTATGGTTGGCCGGAAAAAGCGCAATTTGATGCCATCATCGTGACAGCTGCTCCGCAGGAGATTCCTGAACCCCTGGTCGAACAACTGAAAGAAGGCGGACGCATGATTGTTCCGGTAGGGGATTTTTTTCAGGAGCTCTATTTAATTCGTAAAGAAAAAGGAAACATCAAGAAAACGAGGAAACTGCCCGTTCGTTTTGTACCCCTACAAGGCGAGCCCTGAAATCTGAGCAAATGCACGAAAAGAATGTGAGGTATTTTCAAATCAATGGTCTTACTGTCATCAAATGAACCATAATGAAATAATCTGTCGGAGAATATGCAAGAAGAACGAATTCACGAAATTCAATCAATCATAGGACCGGCCTTCGCATTGGACGATCGGTCTCGAAAGCGGAAGACGCTGTTTTTCCGAACCCCTATGGAACAACTGACGGAAGAGGAGCTTCGGGTAGTTCTCCATGAACTGATAAAAAGAGGATTCATCCCCAAAATATATCGGGCTGATCCTGAATATATTCTGAGTGTTTCTCTAATGCCTGCCTATCGGATTAAGTCTAAAATTTGGCTTCACCTTGGACTATTTGTTTTAACGATTTTTTCAACGATGATGGCTGGAGCGACTTTATTACAAAAAGATTATTTCAGCGATTTTCGGAATATTTTCTATGGCTGGAAATATTCAATGGCCTTACTATGCATTTTAACCGCTCATGAATTTGGTCATTATTTTGCTGCCCGGTTTCATCGGGTAATTGCTACCTTACCTTATTACATTCCTCTCCCGCTACCCGGTTTTCATTTTGGCACTCTGGGCGCTTTCATCCGCATGCGCTCGCCTATTCAAGACCGACAAGGCTTATTGGATGTTGGGGCGGCAGGACCAATTTCCGGTTTTATTCTCAGCCTTTTTTTCCTCGCCATCGGTTATCATCAATTACCCGATCTGCAGGGAATAATCGCCTATGTGGAAACCATGCATCCCTGGGAGATGAAAGAGGGTGGAATTAATATCGTACTTGGCAAATCGCTCCTGTTCGCTTTTTTTAATGATATTTTATCCGATGGCCGTTTGCCCATGAATGAAATTTATCATTTTCCGTATCTGTTTGCCGGCTGGATTGGATTGCTGGTTACAGCGATCAATCTCATGCCCATTGGTCAGTTAGATGGTGGACATATTCTGTATGCGCTGGTAGGTCGAAATGCGCGATGGGTAGGAATCGCTGCCTTCGGCTTGCTGTTGGTACTGAATGTTATTCTTATTCTCAGATACTTTTCTTTTGTCTGGGTCGCATGGGTTATCCTGGTATTCATCATCATTGGTTTCCGCCATCCTCCAACCTTGAATGATAATGTGGAGATTGGCATCGGCCGAACCTTGGTGGGCTGGTTTTGTCTTTTCCTGTTTATCCTTTGTTTTCCACCGCTTCCCCTCTATATTCAATAAGGTAATCTGAGGATCTACAGGAATTTTTCGTCTATGATATATGTCTTGATTGGTATTTTTTTTATACTGACTTCGCTGGCAGTTTTGATTTGGCTGCGCAAAGTCCAATACGATGGCATTCATCGCAATTTTTTAAGCCTGGTGGATCGCTTTGGGGGCAAAATTGTGCGGTTCGGATTTGCCAGTCGGCCTAAATATGCCGGTACCTTTCATGATTTCCCGATCACCGTTTCCTTTTCGACTGAGAAAAAGAGTGACAGCCATTCCCGGCAATTTTATATCTCGATTTTTTTCAAATCCCCTGGAA
>CAYMXZ010000362.1:0-2768 GCA_964394475.1 uncultured Caldithrix sp.
CGACCGGAGTCACCTTGGATTCAATACCAATTGTGAGCGAGGCGATCCGTTTTATTCACCTGAATGCTCAGCATCAACTGTTCAGCATCAGTCAAACAGGACAGGTTTTTCGAGATGGGACATTCATCCGATCCATCAACCTCCCGTATTCTTCACCTGCAGGAGATGAGGCGGTGGCGATTACGCGGGATGGTAAGTTTTTGCGATTGGAAGATTCAGACGAAACGATTGCTGAAGAAAATTTATTCCGCTTTGATTCTCCTCTGATCACTCATCCCTTTCAGAAAGGTGAAGGGGATCATGATATCTATTTTGTGACCGGAAATAACCGGCTGTTTTCATTTAATTACAATTTTACTCAAACTGATAATTTTCCTCAACAGGTCTATGAGCCTGATCGTCCGCTGATGTTGCCGTTGTCGCCATTGCTCAACCTGTTTTTTGATCAATCTGCCCGGCAGGTAATCGGGGTCATTGTGAGCGATCCGTCTGGAGTGATTGATGGATTTGATCAAACTGGAAAACGTCTGGCCGATTTTCCGCTCGCCGTTGGCGATTCACTGCTGGTGGCGCCGGTGCTTACCGATATCGATGGAGATGGCGATCAGGAAATAGCAGCGGTTACAAAAAATGGTTACCTTTATTTATGGGATTTAGGCTCTGCCTTCGACCGCTATGGATGGAACCAATTGTATTACGATGAATTGAACAGCAATCGCAATAATAATCCTCTGTCGATTAATCCCTATCCGGATGGAAATAAAGTTTTTGATCAGTTGTTACCGGAAAAACTGGTCTATAACTGGCCCAATCCTAACATTGATAATTATACTTTTATCCGCTATTATCTGAGCGAAGCTGCCCAGGTGAAAATTAAAATTTACGATCTGGCAGGAGATCTGGTCACAGAGATGGATGGTACCGGGTATCCGCAAACGGCCAATGAAATTCGCTGGGACCTGCAATCGGTGCAAAGCGGAATTTATCTAGCGCGAATTGAAGCGAAGAATTCACAAAATCAGGAAGTTCGCATCATTAAGATAGCGGTAGTAAAATAAATACCAAATTATTCCTTTCCATTCACGGATGCGGGCAGAATAATTTTAGCGAGATCAAAGGATTCTCTTTATTTTAAAAAAGTAATGCGATACGAATTGTCAAAATTGAAAAACCTGTTGAATATCCACTCTCTCCTTTTCCCCCGAATAATATTTGTGGTATGTCTCTGGTTTATATTATTACCGGCCCAGCCGGAACAGTTTAATCATCCCGAACTGGAGTGGAAGAGTATTGAGACAGAACACTTTATCGTTCATTATCATCAGGGAACAGTTCGTACGGCTAATCTGGTTGCCCGCATTGCGGAAGAGATTTATCCTCACATAACAGGATTGTATCAGCAATGGCCAGATCGCAAAACCGAATTCATTATCAGAGATACGGATGATTATTCCAATGGTGGTGCCTATTTTTTTGAGAATAAAATTGAAATCTGGGCGCAGAGTATGGACTATATTTTGCGAGGTACTCACCACTGGCTGCGCGATGTGGTCACCCATGAATTCACTCATATTGTTTCAATGCAAAAAGCTTTTAAGTTTGGTCACAATGTTCCGGCAGGGTGGATACAGATTTTCGGATATGAATCGGAAAGACGTCCGGATGTGGTGCGGGGATTTCCGGATGTGTTAGTCTCTTATCCGATTTCGGGGGTGGTGATTCCCACCTGGGTGGCAGAGGGAGCTTCCCAGTTCCAATCCCCTTCCAGGCGATTCGATTACCGGGATTCTCATCGTGAGATGGTTTTGCGCGACCGGGTGTTGAACCACAGACTGCTGGATCTGAACGAAATGGGAGTTTTTGGAAAAAATAGCATCGGGAATGAGTCAGCTTATAACCAGGGTTTTTCCTTTGTAAATTTTCTGACCCGTACCTTTGGGGACAGCATCATCCGGGATCTGTTTCGGCAGGCCTCAGACATACAGGTAATCAATTTTAATCAGGCCATGAAAAAAGTAACGGGTATATCTGCGGACAGCAGTTATCAATTATGGAAAAATTATTTGACGGAGACGTATCAGCAGCGAACCAGCTTGATCCGTCAGCACCTGCAGGAAGGGACTTCATTAATAGACCAGGGAATCGGTAATATTCATCCAACGTTTTCACCCGATGGGAAAAAAATAGCTTTTGTTCAGAGCATTTCTGATTATCTCTCGGCCAATGCGCTTACCATTCTTGATATTGAAACAGGCCAAAAAAAGGTCTTAACCGGTCCAATTGCTTCTTCCGTGAGTTGGTCGCCAGATGGTCGTTATCTCACTTTTTCGCAGCAAACCGATCCGCAAACCAATGGCAGCAGCTATTGGGATATTTATGTATATGATGTGAAGCGAAATAAATCCTTTCGGCTTACCAGAGGATTGCGAGCGATTCATCCGGATTGGTCGCATGATGGGCAAAAATTGGTCTTCGTCGTTCATGCGGATGGGCTTACCAATTTATTTTCATTGACTCTGGATGAATTTATCTGGATTAAAAAGAAGAATTTATGGCATACCTATTATTATGATTTTGAACATCATGAATTAGTGGCCGATGTTCCGCCCGAGCGGAAAAAGGATTGGCCTCTATATTATCGCCGGGTGGAAATTTGGGGACAGAATATTTCCCAGCTCACGCATTTCACCGATGGACGCCAGATTTATCATCCCCGATGGTCTCCTGATGATAGCTATATCATTTTCGATACGTCTACTGATTTCTGC
>CAYMXZ010000363.1:0-2759 GCA_964394475.1 uncultured Caldithrix sp.
GATAGGTAGTTTTGAGAGCGCGTACCTTTTAGGAAATGCGTCCCTGATGTTTGGTAAGAAAATAGGACTCAGTTATTTCGGACAATACCATTCATTTTCTCCGGAAATTGAATACTTTACCAATAAAAAATACAGCGACAAAACTCCGAATAAACAGATCACGACTCACAGGCAAAATCATCTTCTTACCTTGAATTATTTTACAACTCATGGTCAATATCTGGCACGGATTCTCACCTATTTTACCTTGTATCGCAAGCCCTTCTGGAAAAATGATGATCTGAATCTTCTGAGCGTTCTCAGTTATACCGGGGAGATCTTAGGAGTTAGAGATTTCAGCATCAATGTGAATCATTTTTATACTCACAATCAAATTAGGCGACAACCTGATACTGACCTTGAATATCACAACCAATATTTCACAAACCGTTTGAATTTTAATGCGGCTAAAAAATTTTCCTATCGCCAGACAGAAATCCAATTATATGGTGAGTATCTCCATGATGATCTGAAAAATGAAGCTCGTATCAATGGCAGTAATTTCATGAGCCAGTTAAATGAAGAATTTTTTTATGATAATAAAGCAGCACTCAGCGCCGTTTTTGCCTTCAGCGACCATCTGGCCAGATTGCCTGACTTATCCTGGAAAACTTACATTGGGTTAAGAGGTGATGCCGTTGCTTCTGGTCATAAAGACATATCCCCAACGGTAGGTGCGAAAATTGAGTATCGTCGTCCGGAATGGGAAATTTCCTCCTACCTTAATTTTGGGAAAAATGTCAAATATCCCACGCTTATTCAGAATGCCTATCTTCGGGATATATATATCATTTCCAGCATCGATACCAATCAAAATCGTCTGAAACCCGAATACAGCAATTCAGCAGAAGTGGGATGGCAGGTGAGTTATAATTTAGGCTCAAGATTTTTGGATCAAATCACCTTTTTACTCGAAATTTTTCATCACTCGGTTTACAATAAATTATTCAATCGTTCGATTGAACACGATCTGGCTTTTCTTTACATCGGACGAAATGTGACCAAAGGATTTGAGAGCTCGCTCAAACTGAATGAATTATGGAAAAGATTTTTTCTCACTCTCTCAATAATGGATTTAGACATTTCCGATCCTCTTTTTTATTCCTTCAAACCAGAAAAAAGTATGAGTGTGAATCTCAATTATACCTCTTCGATCGGAATTTATTTCAACAGTACCTTATTTTACGAAGGAACGAGCATCGCCTGGTACCTCGATATGAATGAAGAAATCCAAACCGAAAAGTTGAATTCATTTTACGATATGGATCTCACGGTAGGTATGAAGATTCGCATTTTTAAAATGGAATTAGATTGGCAATTTGCCGGATATAATATTTTTGACCACTGCGGATATAACTATTATTATCTCAAAAAAAGATATCTGCAAGCCTCTATGGCTATTCGCCTGTAGTTCGCATGAAGGTTTTCGTCTTTCATTCCATCAATGTCTTTGCGCCATTCTGACGATTCACAATTGTGGCCAGAGCCTGAGTCAGTTCAGGATAGCGAAATTCGAAACCTGCTTTTAATAAGTGAGCCGGATATACTTTTTGACTGATCAGGATGGTCTCCTTTGCCATTTCACCCAGGGCGACTTTTAAAAGGAATTCTGGCAGGTGGAGCCAGGACGGTCGATGAAGTTCACTGCCGAGTGCTCGAAAAAAGTCCCTGGCTTTTTCTGCTTGTGGTGAAGTGAGATTATAGACTGTATCGGAAGGTTTATTTTTCAAAAGAAACTTGAAAGCGTTCACCACATCGTCCAGATGGATCCACGACATCCACTGGTCTCCTTTTCCAAAATGTCCTCCCAGATAAAAGCGGAATGGAGGGGTGATTTTGCTCAGCAATCCACCTCCTTTGCCCACCACCAGTCCGGTACGGGCAATCATCAGCTTTACTCCCACTTTATTAATTTCTGAGGCGGCCGCTTCCCATTGTTGAGTGAGTTCGGCTAAAAAGCCTTTGCCGGCCGGACTGTTCTCATCCAACAGGGTGTCCCCGCCCCATCCATAATAGCCAATGGCTGACATCTGAATAAAAATTTCAGGTTTTACAGGCATATGGTGCACCGCATTCACCAGCGCCCTGGTCGGTTGCAGGCGGCTATCTACTAATTTCTGCTTTCTCTTGCGGGTCCATATTCCTCCGGCAATGTTTTCTCCGGCCAGATTTATAATGGTGGTTATATTTGTGGGGGGTGACCAGGAGCTGGAATGCAGTTTATTCCAGTGAAGAAATTCCACTTTCTCAGGAAAATATGGTTGATATTTTTCCGGTCAGCGCGAAAGGGCAATAATCTGCTGTCCTTCTTCAACAAACCGGGCTGTCAGACGGCGTCCAATAAATCCGGTAGCGCCACTAATCATGATGACATCGGACATGAAAACTTCTCACTATTTTTTTCTTGTTTTTCGTTCTTACTCAATAAGATTTAGAAAGCTCAATTTACAATTCGCTTAGCTGGTCGAGTCATTTTCTCACACCGAAAAGATACATCGGCAGCTCAAATTGTTCGCCAATTTATTCTGGTTTTGTTCAGAAATCCAGAGAGTCCTTTCTGACAATCGGCGCTCTGTCGGCTGTGGGCATTGAGTTGGCTGGAATATTTCAGTCCTTCCTTTAAGGGAAGATCGAGTAATTTCTGAAACAGGTTTTTGGTTTGCATCATGGCCTGAAAACTATTCTGCTGGAGCAGGTGATCAATAAAAGAAAAGGTGTTC
>CAYMXZ010000364.1:0-2750 GCA_964394475.1 uncultured Caldithrix sp.
TTTTAGTTCCATCTGTAAAAGTTCAGCTGGAAAATGAGCGGACGATAAAAACAGGCTATGGTGGAGAAAATCCGCAATGCCGATTTTTTCGGGTGGTTCCCAGGCCGCCCGGTTTTTAAACAGGAAATGCAGAGCCAGCACCTCATTATCTGAATTATGCAATTGCAGTACACGTAAACCATTTTTCAAAGTATGCCGGTAGATATGGCTGGTTCTTTTCTCAGTCGAGACGGCTTTCTTTTGATACATATCTATTTTTACTTTTCGTGGCCAATCGGAGGTAGCGAACAAACGTTCAGGCTGTGCCCAACTGGCAGAATAAGACTTCATCAATTGCCCAATTTGTTTTTCTTTTATCTCAAGCACGGCCGGGATTATCTTTTCAAAAGCATCTCTGCCGCCAATGCTCAACTCCTGGGCCTTGAGAAAGCCGTAATACAAGATTTTATCCGTTGCCAATATCTCTGAAATTGCCTGTGACTGTTTGATGGCTGTTAATTCTTGCCTGCTGATGACTACATTCCCCAGCCGATCAAATTCCTGCAACACGGCCTTTTTTACCGCCTCTGCATCAATATCCTTTTCAAAATCTATTTTCAAGGTCAGGCAACCAAATTCGGGATGAAATTCATAACTGCTTTGAATCTCATTAATTTTTAACTCTTCATTGTTTTTCAATCCCTGGATGATCCGGCCACTTTTTTCATCCAGCGCGATGAAGCGAAAAAAATAGAAAGGAATAAAATCTCGTGCCGCGAAAGTCGGTGCCGGTACTTTCAGATACAGCGTATGAAAGTCATCCCCTTTCTGTAAATAAAAGTAGGGAAAACTCTGGTCAAACCTGACCATGTTTTTCGGTATTTTTTTAGCGGGGATCCCTCCGAAATATTTTTGCTGGTACGAATTCAATTCAGTTTCCTTGAAATCACCCACTACCAGCGCGATCATATTGTTTGGACTATAATAGGTCTGATAGTAATCCACCACCTGCTGGCGCGTCATATTTTTAACGCTTTCGATTGTTCCGATCACTGGCATCGAGTAGGGGGGATGTTTAAAAAAATCCTCTCGCAAAGCCTGTTCCTTTTGATAATCCGGATTTTCACCATCCCGGCGAATTTCTTCCACAATAATACCCTTTTCTTTCTCGAATTTTTCTTCAGGAAAAGTAGAATTGAATAACATATCGGCCATGATATCCATTGCCTGGGGAAGATAATCCTTATGATGCAATGCCATGTAGCTGGTATAATCCTCTGAGGTCTGGGCATTGAGATAAATCCCGTAGTAATCGAGTTCATCATACAGCTCTTTCTGAGTGCGGCGAGAGGTTCCGTTAAAGATCAGATGTTCCAGCATGTGGGACACGCCGTTATTCTGAGGAGTTTCATTCCGTAAGCCGGTGCGGGTCACCACCACGGTGGCAATGAGGGGATTGGTATGGTTTTCCACCAGAATCACCTCGAATCCATTGGGGAATTGGTAATAATGATAGGTGGGCAGGGTATACTGAATAGATTGTGAAGTGGCGGTGGAGCTAAGGATCAGGAGAATAATATAGAATAACGAAAATAAAACGTGCTTCATATTTTAATTCCTTTAATTTTTTCAAGGCGATGATTAATGGAGGGATGGCTATAGAACAAAAACTCTACTATGGGGTGAGGGTTTTTATCAGCCAGGTTTGATTCGGCCAGTTTCAATAAGGCATTGATAAAATCATCCCGATGCGTCAACTGAACCGCGAAACGATCGGCCTGATATTCAAAATGGCGACTGATATAATTGGTAAGCGGAGTAGTGAACAGACCATACGCAACGAAAATCAAACCAAGGTAAGGCAGGGCTTCCAGCTGATGAGCCGCGTACCCCTGCCGAACGAGAATGATCTGATAGATCTGGAAGGTGAACCACAATCCGATCAATGAAATCAGACTGCTGAATAGAATACCTTTCAGCATATGCCGCTGAACATGGTGGCCGATTTCGTGGGCAAACACCGTTTCGATTTCAGAGGGAGAACACAGCGTCAACAGCGTATCACCCAGAATGACCCGTCGGGTTTTGCCCAAACCCGTTAAAGCCGCGTTGGCTTTCCTAGTATTTTTGCTGAGATCAAATTGAAACACCCCGCTAATTTTAATTTTCCAATTTTCAGCCAATTTCTGAATGCGCTGTTTTAAGTCCTCATTTTCTAATGGCTTAAATTTATAAAACAGTGGAAAAATCAGCAGCGGTGCCAGCTGTCCCAGCACCACGCTGAAGAATAACATAAAAGCCCAGACCAACAACCACCAGGAATGGGGATAGCGCCAGAGGATGAGATAAAAGATGGTCAAGGTGATCCCTCCCATGATCACACCGAGCAACAAGCCTTTCAGCTGTTCAATCACCCAGCGCCTGACAGTTTGATTTGACAGGGCGAAGCGATGCTCCACCAGGTAGCCGGAATAAAAAGAAAGTGGGAGATGAATGAACAGGTTGATAGCTCCTACACTTATCACAAAGAAATAAAATTGAACTAAAAAATGGGAGGAAAATCGACTGGCGCCAGCTGCCAGACTGGAAGCCCAGCCACTGGCGATCAAAATGATCCAGAAAAGCCCATCAATGAGTAATCCCAGCAACGAGAGATACAGCTTGATCTTCTGATATTTTTTGGCAGTATTTTGCGTCATCGACCTTTAGATTTTTCCAGGTAGGGTTTGAGTAAATCTAAGAGCAGGTTAATGTGTGAGGCCATTTTCATG
>CAYMXZ010000365.1:0-2749 GCA_964394475.1 uncultured Caldithrix sp.
TTATTTTTAATTCATGCGAGTTTAACAGCAGAATATCAGGTTGATACGTCTCAGAAAAACCTGGTCAAATTTATTTCTGATGCTCCTCTGGAGAATTTTGAAGGAGTGACTGATAAAATTGATGGGTATCTCTTTTTTGAAGGAGATAATCTTCTGCAGAACAGTGAGCTCTACTTTGAGGTAGATCTAAATTCGCTGGACACGGGAATTGGTCTGCGCAACACCCATATGCGGGAGAATTATCTGGAAACCAGCAAATTCCCTTTTACCCACTTCTCTGGAAAATTGATTCAGGCCGACAAAACTTCTGAAAACAGCTATCAGGCGAAGGCGCAGGGTAAGATGTTTATCCACGGAGTAGAAAAAGAGATGATTATTGATGGTGTTTTGATGCAAGTGGATGATGGTTTTCGCATTCAGGCGAACTTTATTACTCCCTTGAGTGAATATAAAATTAAAATTCCCAAAATTATGTTCTTTAAGATAGATGAGAACATCCGGGTAGAAGTCGATTTTTATGTAAAAAAAGTGGAAAAGCAATAAATGAGGAGATGAGAAGTCATGAATGTGAAATCCTATTGTATATTTTTTATGTTTATTGTCTCGCTTATCACTCACTTGAGCTGGGGGCAGGAGTCCCGGGTCAGGTGGCAGCGCCACACTCCAGCTACCCAACCTGATCTGCAGCTTTTTCATTCCCCGCATGGGATTGACCTTCCTACTGCCACCACCTTACAAAAATGGGATATGGAATTTGAAATCTCACACCGCTTTATTCCCACAACCAGTGCGGGAATTGATGGATTTTATGGATTGGATGGACCGGTGAATATGCGTCTGGCATTGGGCCTGGCACTGAGCAATCAGTTAGTGATCACTGTAGGACGCACCAACTATAACGACAATCTGGATTTAGGAGTAAAATACAGACTTCTGCAGCTTCGTCATGAACAGGTTCCGACTCTGGTGGCGGTTCGCCTGGGAGGCGCCTGGAATTCTGATCCCCACTATCGGGAAATTACTGACCGCTCAAGGACCGACCTTCATAATTTTCAGGCTTTTGGTCAGCTTATTCTCAACAGCAGTTTTGGGAAAAAGCTGGTTATCGGTCTGGTTCCCTCTTATCTGTATAATGCCGATATACGCTGGGGACCTGAGACGGATAATACCGAGACTAAAGATATTTTCCGTTTGGGAACTCTGGTTCAATTCTATGTGTCGCCTTTATGGAGTGTGCTCGTTGAATGGAGTCCCTATCTCGCTGGATATAAGCGTCTACCAGCCCAGGAAAACAATCCTCTGAGTTTTGGAATCGAATTGGAAACCGGTGGCCATTTCTTTAAGCTATTTCTGACCAACAATCAATACCTGAATACCTCACAATATCTGGCCGGGACTGATATTCCGGTGGAAAACAATGACTGGCGAATGGGCTTCATGATCACCAGGCTGTTGAAATTCAGCCCGAAAAGATAATTTAGAAGATCAAGAATAAGTAGATGTCCAGATTGGGTTTGAGAGAAGATTAAATCTGCAGGAGAATACACTCATTCAATAGAGTAATGACACCCTTATTTTCACATTCATGAAAAGTGAAGAGGACAGTCCTGTTGAAAAACAAAAAGACATGAAGATAAAGAAAAATTCTATATTAACAGATGAAATAAAATGAACCGTGATCATTAAAAGAGTAATCTTTTTGTAACTTAGCAGATTATTGAAACTCTAAAAGAAAAAAAGAAAGGAGAAGATATGAATGCCAACATCGGTGGAACCGATAAAGTGGTGCGTTATATTGCGGGGATTGTTATTATTCTTCTCGGATTATATTTCAAAAGCTGGTGGGGAGCCCTGGGTTTAATTCCCTTGCTAACTGCCCTTATTGGGTGGTGTCCGTTATATGTCCCATTTAAAATATCAACGCGCAAAAATTCGCAGTAGAATTACATTAAATGCGAATTAGGTTAAAAGGCTTTTTACTTTCCAATTTTGTGAAAAAGTAAAAAGCCTTTTCTTTGCCTGAAAAAACACCAGATGAATTACTTTGATAATTCTGGAAATATTGGAGAGAGGTGAAAACCTACTTTTACCAATCATCCATCCTGATCCATCTATGGAAAACTTTTTTCTTACCTCTATAAAAAATTCTTGATTTGGTTTTGAGTTATACTTACGTTAATCTCGTATGATGATGAAATGAATTTGGTCAGTCAAGGATAAAGCCCCTTTGAAATTCTTATTTCTTTAGTTGATGGTTGTTAATTAAATCATATCAAAAAATATCAAATATGTATGACTTTTTTTTCGTGCACCAGTCAATTCATATTATCTATTTATTCCGATTTATCTTCCGTCTATTTTATTCAGTCATTTTTTATTTTTAATCCCGGAGATCGACCATGATACGTATACCAGTTATAATTTTTTTATTCATCGCCCTGGCTAATGTATATGCTGATGCAGAGATTTCTCCTTTTCTGCAGCAGAAAATGCTGGAAGCGTTAGCGTCTAATCAGCCGGTGCCAGCCATGATTGTATTAAAAGAGCAGGTAGACATTCCGGCCCTGGATGCCCGTCTGTACCAGGAGAAAGCCTCTGCGCAACAACGAGCCTATACCGTGATTACTTCTTTACAAGAAGTGGCCAATAAAACCCAACCTTCTTTACTGAACTTTTTAGCCTCGCAGTCGAAAGACGATTTACCTTATTATGAACCGTTCTGGATTGTCAATATGGTGGTAGTGAAAGC
>CAYMXZ010000366.1:0-2745 GCA_964394475.1 uncultured Caldithrix sp.
ATTTGTTTTTGAAAAACATTTCTCTTCCTTTTATCTGAAGGGACGGGAGATATCGTCCAGTTTTTGCCTATCTTCAATGGAGAGGGTAAAACGCATCGACCCTACCAGATCTTTTACCTGATTGACCCGGGTGGCACCGGGGATGGCAAAAATCAGCTCACCCTCAGAATGGATCAACCAGTTCAACGCCACCTGAGCCGGAGTAACCTGATAGCTCCGGGCAAATTGCTCCAGCAGACGAATCACGGGTTCACATTTTGCTAAACTTTTCTTTTGAAATGCAGGGCGATACTTGCGATAACCGGTGTCTTTCTTCAAAAGTTGGGGATCGCGGTGGAATTTTCCGGTGAGAATTCCCTGCTCCAGCGGTGAATAGGAGATGATCGCTACTCCCAGCTCGCGGGCAGTATTTAGAATGCCATTGGTTTCGATTCGTCGATGGATTAGACTGTAATGCACCTGATTGGAGACCAGCGCATAGCCGTATTTCTTTAATTCCTGGTGGGCTTTTCTCATTTGCCTGGCGGAAAAATTGCTCACTCCCACATAGCGAATCTTCCCTTGCTCCAGAAGTCTGATCATGGCTGTGATTTGGGCCGGAATAGATGAAAAAGAGAACGGATGGTGGATCTGATAAAGAGAGATCGGGTAGGGGGCCAGGGATCGCAACCGCTCATCGATGGTGCGCCCGATGGAGGTGGCGAATCGGAAAGTTGGTGACCACTTATCGGCGATATGAATCGATTCCGGTGGAATATTAAGGGATTGCAAGGCCTTCGAGAGCATCCGTTCCGATTCTCCCCATCCATAGCTTTCGGCCGTATCGAACCAGTTGATTCCGCCAGCCAGACTCTGCTGAATGATTTGTCTGATTTCTGATTCATCCACAAACGACCAGTAGTTTCCCATGAATCCTTTTCCGCGACTGAATTGCCAGCACCCTAATCCAATGGGAGAAAGAAATAAGTCTGAAGCGCCTAATTTCCTGAGTTTGATAGCGGCTTCCATTCAAATCTCTCTACCTGTTTTTTAAATTTGAGATTGAATTAGTGCTGCTTCAACATTTTTTTCGTTTTGTAATTGAAACGCAAACTGAAAAAAATGGCGGCAATAGTTAATCCCAGTAAAAGTCCTATCCAGATACCCTGTACACCCCAGTTCAGGATAAATCCAAGGCAATATCCCACCGGGAAGGCAATGATCCAGTAGGCGACCAGGCTGATGATCATCGGTATTTTAACATCGGTGATGCCGCGCAAGACGCCCAGGCCTACGGCCTGTACCCCATCTGATACCTGAAAGAGAGCGGCAATGATCAACAATGAGGCCGCAATGGAGATCACCTCCGGATCATGGATATAAAGAGTGGGCAGGGTAGTGCGGAATATGATAAAAGTGACGCCAAAACAGGCCATGATGCTGGCGGCCATCAAAATGGCGGTAAAGGCAGCTTCTCTCACTTCCATTATATTTTTGCGATCCAGTGCGTTTCCCACCCGAATGGTTCCGGCGGCGGAAATCCCCAGGATGATCATGAAAGTAATAGATGCCATATTCAGAGCAATCTGATGGGCGGCCAGGGGCTTACTGCCTAACCAGCCAATCATTACTGCCGAGAAGGCAAATGCTCCGACCTCAAAGAAGTGCTGAAAGCCGGTGGGGATACCAATATTCAGTATTTTTTTAATAAGGGTGCGATCGATTGGCCTGAGACGCGGGGCAGGATTAAACTCCTTAAAGCGCGAAGAAGATGTCACATATATCATGATGGTAAGCGCCATAAAGATTCGGGTAATCAGGGTGGCATAGCCAGCGCCGTCCAGACCATAGGCTGGAAAGCCTAAATTCCCGTAAATCAAAACCCAGTTGCCGAAGGCGTTCACCAAGTTGGCGCCAATGGAAATATACATGGCTGGTCGGGTATAAAACATTCCTTCGATGAATTGGCGATAACTCTGAAAGATCATGAATGGCAAAATGGACAGGCCAATAATTCTGGCGTAGGATGCTGCTTGAGTGGCCACTTCTGGCGACTGGTTGAGATGAAAGATGAGATTGGATAAAAAATACACCGCGATCGTTAATCCGACTGCCAGCAGGGAATTGATGAGAAGAGCATTTTGCAAAACTGCTCCGCATTCTTGTTGATTTTCCTGTCCTTTAGCGATGGCCACCAGGGGAGTAATGGCTAAGGACATTCCCAGGCCGAAGACCATGACCAGAAACACCAGGCCATTTACCAGGGAAGCGGCGGCCAGGGGAACCGCACCCACTCGACCAACCATCATACTGTCCACCACTCCCAGCATCACGTGACCCAATTGCCCGATGGTCACCGGATAGGCCAGCGAGATGGTTCGCTTAATGTGATTTTTATACTGGTGAATCATGAAGATTACAAGTATTTGGCCTAAAAATATAGGATGAGATGATTATGAATCCAATTGGATATGTAAGAATAATTTTTAGTTGATAGTTGAAGAACTTGTAGCTATCGAGCTTTAGCTCGATATATTTTCCCGCAGGGAAAATGTGAAGGGATGTTGTGCATCCTGAGGCAGGTAAAACAAACCCTAACCCCCTGACCCCTTCCCCTGCGGCAGGGGAAGGGGAGCAAGGTGATAGGGTACCTGATAGTTAATAGTGTATAGTTTAAAATTGAGAATAGGGTGTATCTTGAGACGGTATAAGATTTCAGTTGGTTTAACCTTTTATGTTATTTTGTATTTTTTATTTTTTATTTTG
>CAYMXZ010000367.1:0-2742 GCA_964394475.1 uncultured Caldithrix sp.
CTAAAGCAATAAGAGCAGGATTGAATCTTTCAATGTGTCCGACTTGCAATTTTAGTTGATTCTGGTTAGCCAACTCCACCAGTTTTTCACCTTGTTCCACGGTTTCCGTAATGGGTTTCTCAATGAATACATGTTTTTTCTCCAGCAGCGCACGTTCAGCATATTGGAAATGTGTGGTGGTTGGTGTAACAATACTGAGAGCCTGACATTCCTTCAGCAAGTGACCGAAATCCTTGAAGGCCGGGATATGAAATTCTTCCTGGATAGTCTGAACCCGTTGTGGATCGCTGTCATAAAATCCAACCAACTGCGCCTGGGGAATATTTTTAAATTGCTGGACATGCCAGCGACCTAAATGACCGACACCGACGACACCAACCCGTACTTTATCCTGCTTCATTGAATAGGCCTCTCTTGTTTTTCGACTAATCGATAGGCTTTTCTGCCTCTTATGGCATCAAAAATAAACGTTACTACCCGATCGTCATACACATAGGTCCAGCGCATCAGCGGTTTCACCGGATCCAGACTCCGATCTTCCACCTGGTTCGGATGGCCATATAATAAAATAATCTTCCCGGGATCTGTTTTCCAGCCCGGAGTGCGCCGATCACCCCATTGTTTATTTACACTGTCAACCCGGCTATAAAATTCAACTAAAATTTCATTAAAGGCGGTTTGTGGTGTTGGATCTTTTTTTTGCCAAAAATTCTCAAACTTCCGGCGACGCTCTTCCTTGTTCCCGCTATTTATTTGTTTGTACTCCTCTTCGGGCAAAATAATCTGTAAAGGCAGTAAAGCCGACTCCAGCATTTGTAAACTGCGAGGTTTATTCATCCAGATTATCTCAATAGGTACAGTTTGCACAAAATCACCCTGATAATTAATTTTTAGTTCATAGTGACCTTCTGACCATTGATAAGCCGGAATATCGATGACCAGATTTCCCCGCTGATCTATGATATGAACAAGGGAATCCACCTGAAAGAGCAAGGTTGGCTTGTTTTTTTCGTGAATGGTAATAGAAATATGCAGAAGGCTATCATGAATGGCATACACATTCAGAAGCATTTTAATATTTTTATTGAATGGTAACTGCCCCCAACTGGCTATTGGTCGAGCAGGAAAAGCGGATAATCTCAGTTCCTCTGCTTCATCATCAACCATAAAAAGAGGAGTAGGTGCAAAAAAATTTTTGACGGTTGGCAAATTGACATTCATAGTGGTCTGGAATTTCTGCTTTCCCTGCAAATCCTGGTATGAAAATGTGACCTGATATTTTCCGGGAGGAATGGTGAGTGAATCCCAGCTTAGAAAAAACTTATCGCGACGGTTGGTTGACTCAAAATCCTTTACCGAGAAAGATGATGACCAGATTTTTGCATACGATTCTTTACTTTTTTCCTCCCGAAAAATGATTTGATTATTGAAATTAGCCTGATACTCTTGATTTTTGAAAGTGAATTGTAAAACATCATGCATTATTTCTACCAGCACATAGACTTTAAACTGGTTATTCACAAAGGCATAAGGATAAGGTCTGACTCGCACTCCTGGAATTCCAGAGAAAGGTGTCCCTCCCTTCATCCTGGGCATCGTTTCAGAAATTGGAGCGTCAACTTGAGCGAAAGTGGCAGAGAGAAAAAATAATAAAATAAAGATTGAAATAAATCGCATAAATTCCTCGCGGCAAATATATGGCTGAAGGAAAATTAAATCAAGCTTTACCTTATTTTGGATTCTTGTCCACATATTTTTAAGGATACATCTGCTGATTTACCTTTTCGATGTGGTTTATTTTGCAAATGGCCTACCATTTTTTCTAATGCAAACGAGTAGTCCAAAAACACGATGATAATTGTAACTCAATTTAATGAAGGTAGTGAAGGATGGAATGGGATAGATTCTGTTGAAGGAGCGGGCGGGAATAATCTTTTTCACCTGGTTCAAATTGAACTGACTTGCATATCTAACTGAAATGGTTTAAATTCTACCGCTAATTTACAGACTAAATATGGAAAAGTGTATCACATGCGGGAATATGGTATTGTCATAAATAAAGATTCACAGGGAATCATGGTTAAGATGCAGAATGATTTTGCCTGTGGAGGATGTCATCTCTGTCAACTCGATCAGGAAAAAGGGCATATCTTGTATCTTCACCAGGAATCTCCTGCTGTTCCTGGAGATAAAGTGGAGATAGAGATCAAGCCGTCTTTCGCTATTACTTCGGCGTTGCTGCTTTTTTTCTTACCGCTGTGTATGCTGATTATCGGTTATTTTCTTTTCCAGAATTATTTTACTTTTCTGGCCATCCGTCCAGATTATCGCGGTATGATTGGAGCAATCGTCGCATTTGTTTCTTCCTATGTGGTTATTTATTTTTATGACCGCCATCTCAGAAAGAATCCGGCCAGAAATAATGTTAAAATTTCTCGTATTATGAAATAACCAAACCTATCAGGTGAACATGATCAGAGAATTTCTAAAATCGAAAATACATCGCGCTACGGTGACCAAAGTGAATTTGCACTACAATGGTTCGCTCTCCATTGATGAAGAAATTATGGAGAAAGCGGGAATCCTTGTGAATGAACGCATCTATATTTACAACATCCACACCGGTCACCGATTTGACACCTATGCCATAAAAGCTCCTCGTGGAAGTAAAGAAATCGGTTTGAATGGAGCAGCGGCCAGGCTGGGGGCGGTGGGAGATTTAATCATCATTGTGTCCTATTG
>CAYMXZ010000368.1:0-2731 GCA_964394475.1 uncultured Caldithrix sp.
AATTTTTTTGAATTATGAAATATGACTACTTAATCGTTGGCGCGGGTTTTGCCGGATGTGTTCTGGCAGAGCGGATTGCTTCGCAACTAGATAAAAAAATACTCATCGTCGAAAAACGTCATCATATTGGTGGCAATGCGTATGATTTTTATAACGAGGAAGGATTATTAATTCATAAATATGGGCCTCATTGGTTTCATACCAACAGCAAATATGTTTTTGATTATCTATCACAATTTACTTTCTGGCACATGCATGAACATCGGGTAAGAAGTTGTGTCGACGGACAACTCTATCCCATTCCCATAAATATGGATACCATAAACCAACTTTATGGATTGAAACTAACCAAACCAGAAGAGGTGCAGGCCTATTTAAATTCTGTGCGAATACCCATTGATAAACCTGCCAATGCCGAGGAATGGGTTTTGAGTCAGGTAGGAAAAGATTTGTATGAAAAGTTTTTTAAAGGATATACCATTAAACACTGGGGGATTCATCCCAAGAACTTAGCGGCCAGTGTAACTGCCAGAATTCCGGTCCGTTTTAACCGAGATGATCGATATTTCAATGATATTTATCAGGGATTACCAAAATATGGTTATTCAAAATTGTTCGAGAATATGACAAAGAGTAAGAAGATTACTCTGTTGCTGAATACAAATTATCGACAGATTATCGGCGATATAAAATTCAATAAGATGATCTATACAGGACCAATTGATGAATTTTTTGATTCTTTTTTTGGTATACTGCCTTATCGGTCAATTCGCTTTGAACACTTAACAATAGACCAGGAATATTTTCAATCGTACCAACAGATTAACTATCCCAATACATTTGATTATTCCCGTATTATTGAAGTAAAACATGCAAGTGGACAGAAGCATCCCAAAACGGCTATTACCCGAGAATATCCCTGTGATCCAGCGGAAAATAATAATGAGAAATACTACCCCATTCCCAATCAAGTCAACCGGGAACTCTATCAGCGGTATAAAATCGAAGCTCAAAAGCTCAAAAATGTCATTTTTTGTGGACGCCTGGCGGATTATCAATATTACAACATGGATCAGGTAGTGGCCAGAGCACTACATATTTTCGAAAAACAATTAGCAAAATGACAAAAAGAGATCATCTTTCCATTATCGGAATATCTTACGGCGATCCCTGGCAACCGGCGACCTGGTCGAATAATCCATATTATCTGTTCAGTAATTTAAAAAAACAGGGTTATCTGGAATTTGCCTGGGGTGAAAATCCACCCCATTTAGAAAATTATGTGGCTCGCCTTGGATCAGCTATTCGTTTTCAGACCTTGAATAAAAGAGAAATCGGTCATTTAGCTCCCCGTTTTTTTATCAGCCAAATCATGAACCGTAGATTTCTCACTGTTTTAAAAAACAATTCATACCATAAGGCAGGAAATAATCGGGTAGTACTTAGCACCAGTTCCTTTGTTGGGTTCAATGATATTCCCTGCCCGGTGTATTTATATGGCGATCAGAATTTTTATCAACTCTATCAGGGTAATCCGGAGGTGCAAGCCTCCATATCAAAGCGGGTATTGCAGCGAATTATCGATTTTGAAAAGCAACAATCCGAGCGCTGCGCCGGGATATTTTGCTTCAGCCAATGGATGAAAGAATCCATTGTCAATGACTATGGTATCGATGAGAAGAAGGTATTTGTGGTTGGGCATGGGTATTGTTTGCCGGAATATGATGATTTTGATAAGAGAGAATATGAAGAACCGATTATCCTTTTCGTGGTCACCAACTGGGAGAAAAAAGGAGGGGATATTGTATTAGATGTGTTTCAAATCATAAAAAAACGGCTGCCAGAAACTCAATTACACATTGTGGGACGAATACCAGAAGCGGTCTTGTCCAAAATTAAAAATCAGAATATCCATTATCATGGGTTTCTAAGAAAAAATATACCCGATGAATTGGAAAAATTGATTTTATTATACAAAAAAGCAGCGGTATTTGTTTTACCATCCGTATTTGATCCCATGCCTAATATAACGCTGGAAGCCAATTATTTTAAAACGCCGGTGGTTGCCAGCAACGTTTGCGGAATACCGGAGCAGGTCATTGATGGGGAGACCGGTTTTATCGTTCCTTCTCCTGATGCAGAAAGGTATGCGGAAAAAATTCTTGTTTTAATGAGTGATCAACAAATGAGATTTCAAATGGGGAACGAGGGGCGACGCTTTGTAGAAGAAAATTTTAGCTGGCGGGCAGTAACCGAAAAGATGTTGAAAAAAATGACCGGAGACAGATGACGGGAGACGGGTGACGGATGAAGGTAAAAGCAGACGGAAGACGGAAAATAGACCGGAGACCGAAGACGGGAGACCGGTCCCCGGTCCCCCGTTCCCGGTCGTATTTCAAGCCGGTCCCAGCTCACTCGTCCTCGGTCTCTTAAAATAAACCCATGAACAAAACCATCCTCATATTCGGTGCTGGGCTGAACCAATATCTGCTCATCAAAGCCGCCCGCTATTTGGGAGTCACCTCGGTGGTGTTGGACATCAATGCCGAGGTTCCGGGGAAAGCCTTGGCGGATTATTTTTATGTGGTTGCCGGCAGTGATTACGAAACCACCAAACAAATTGCCTTGCAGCATAAAGTGGACGGTTTGGCGACCACCCAGATGGAAAAGCCGCTGCGCTTGATGGCCAGATTAGCGCAGGAATTGAACCTGCCGTTTCATTCGCCAGAGG
>CAYMXZ010000369.1:0-2718 GCA_964394475.1 uncultured Caldithrix sp.
TCTTCATAGACTTCATAAGGACCGATGACCACTTCGATGGAGTGATCCGCTATATCAATCCAATCCATATCACTCTGAAAATAATCGTTACTTAAAAAAGCTTCGGCGCGGCTGAGCACATACTTTTTTAAAGACGGATTTTCGATAAAAGCTGCTGCCTGGCGAAGATAATCAGCCGCTTTCTGCAATTTCTCCAGATAGGCTTGCGAATAGGGAACAGCCACCAGTTTCTGATTTTCACGGCGGATCAGGGTGAAATTGCTGGTAAAGGCCGCCTCATCTTCGGGATGATCCTTTATCCAGTTTTGAAACTCTTCTTTACTCATATCCGGGGGATAAAAATTCGCACCTGCCGGTTTTTTCTCTTTGAGATTGATGAAAGGCCGATTTTGCTCAAGGCGGTCGAAAGGCCCAAAACAGATCGTAAAATAATCCAACAATACAGAATAATCCGGATTTTCACCTGTTTTCAAATCCTTTAATAACAACTCATTTTTATGATAGACCTGCTGCAAAAAAATAGAATCCATCAACTGCGCCGCTTTTACCAACAGATAAAGGGCTTGTTGCTCATTTGGATTCAGCAGATTTTTATCATATCCGATTTCCACCGGTACTAATTTTTCAATTTGCGCCCTGACATGCTCAATGGATGCATAATCCTTAATTACCGATTCTTTTTTCTCACACCCCATAATCGCTACTCCAATAAATAGTAAAAGAATGATAGATTTTATCGTCATATTAAATCCCCTGAGATGAATGACTATATCTTCTCCTTATGCTCTGAGAAGTGAGATTTTAAAAAAATTATTAATCTTTCAAAATCTGGAAAAATCTCCGTCGTACAACCAATGATCCAACTGCTAATTTGTGAGAGTGGGATCTGGGTAACCATATACACCGGCATTTGTTGCAGACGGGCGATGGTTAATTCGCCCTGAGTTCCTCCTCCATTGAGAACATATTCATCCCACAGACAAATCATATAATCGACACGGGTGCGCAAAATATTGATATCGGTGCTGATAATCCGCCACATCACTTCTCGAAAACGCGGCAGGTCGCTGGTTTTCCATTGGCGAAATTCCTGAAATTCCTCAGGAGTGAGCAAATGATTTTCATGTAAACAGGGGTTGAATACCTGGTGTCCAAGTTCCTTTTCAAGGAAGGGAGTGATTTCTTCTCGCCAGCGTTGCCCGTTATCAGGCGCATTTTCAATAGCACCTGCCAAATAGACTAAAGGTTTTTCTCCATTTTTCCACATAAATCAGTTTGCTGATAATTTTCTTAAAAATAACCCGTGAATTAGAAATTCGTTATTCTTTTTTGTTTTTTCAGAATCGCCACATAGGGAATAAACAGATAGCTGTTGGCCAATAATCTTCCGGTGAGTAAGGCCGTAGCAGCTGCTATAATACCAATGATATTAAATTGACGGGTAGCAAAGAAAAGAATCAATATAATGGTACCTACTTCTATCGCCGTCGCTACTGTAATATGACCGGTTTTTTTATTGTTAACCAGCAGGGAACGCTGAAAGACCAGAAGTACAGTCAATCCAGGTAACAGGGCCAGAATTTGAGTTGGAAGGATGGCCAAATGGGTCATTTCTTCAGAAAGACCAGAAACCTTGAGGTACCAAATTGATGACAGTGGTGTAAAAGCGATCAGGGACAGCAATAACACGATGGTTAGACCCAGGATAAGCGCAAAATTTCGCAGCGGTAGGTAATTTTCGTTATGCCTTCCCAGCAAAGCTACTCCCACTTCCTGATACGATAAAGCAACTCCCCGAAAGATGAAAACCAGAGAATTCACCACCGGAAAAACAGCCAGAGATTCCAGGGCCATTCGGCTATGACCAAGAAAAAATGTTACCAGGGGCTGAACTCCCAAACCCAGCATGGAGGTAAGGGCCAGGGGATAATAAAAGCGAGTAATGGAGAGTGATGTCAATTTTTGTTCAATCGCATCGACCGGTTCAGTTTTTGCTAATAACATTTGAACGGCTTTGCTGGCCATGAAGCGACTGGCGATGGCTTCAAAGACCACTGCACTGGAGAGAGAAGCTGCTCCCACCAGGGCGCCATCCACTCGAAATATTTTATATAAGATTAATGCCATGGAAGACATGGCCAGTAAACGGACCACCGTTCCATAGGCTACCCGACTGGTTAGATTGCAGCGAATCAACACGCCCTGATAAAACCGGCGGTAGCCGATCGCTCCGGGCCAGGGTAAGAGAATAAAAACTGCTTTATAGGTTAGATGGGAAACATCGTATGGGAGGCCGATCAGTTTTTGTGTGAAGAAATAAAAAATATCGGGCACTAATAGAAACACCATCAAAGAAGTAACAATAAAATTCAGGGTATAAATAAATTTTCGGACTTTCAGGAAGGTTTCACGATTATGGACCAGGGCAGTTGTGGCACTCATAATCATGATAATGGGAGCTTCCACAATCAGCGCAATGGCATAAGCCACACCATAGGCCGCCAGATTATATTTGGGCTCCGGAAGTCGGGCAATGATAGCTGCCAGAAACGGTCCTTCGATTGACATCATAATCCAGGTCGCGGAGAGTGGCAGCCAGAAAACCAGAATTTTTCGCAAGGACAGCATGGAAAATCCGAAATATAACGGCTACAATTTTATTGATAATCACAGAAAGAAGCAATATGAAAGGCAATTTATATTTTAGATTTTAGATTT
>CAYMXZ010000370.1:0-2716 GCA_964394475.1 uncultured Caldithrix sp.
ATATATGGGAGGTCTTACTGAGTCGGTGCGCAATCCCATGTATGCTACTGCGGTAGGTCTTACGCTTTATGGTCAGCGCTATAGTGAAGAGAATTCCTTCAATCGCAAACGGACGGATAATTTGTGGGAAGATGTGAGAGAGAGCATTCATAACTTTTTTAAAAGATTCTTTTAAAAAATAACCATATAAATTGACTAAATGAGGAGGTCAGTATGTCAGAATTTGGAAGTTTGAATATTCTACTGGATGAACGGGTAGAAAATAGTGCAAAGATGAAGGTAGTCGGTGTCGGTGGCGCTGGAGGAAATGCCCTGAACACCATGGTGGAAGCGGGTTTGAAAGGTGTGGATTTCATCGCGGTGAATACCGATGCGCAGGCTTTAGAACAAAATAAGGCCAATGTGAAAGTACAGATCGGTCGGAAGTTAACTCAGGGATTGGGAGCAGGAGCGAATCCAGAAATTGGACGACGTGCCATTGAAGAGGACAAAGAGAGCGTCATGGAAGCCCTGCAGGGCGCAGATATGGTGTTCGTGACCGCTGGCATGGGCGGAGGAACCGGTACCGGAGCGGCTCCGATTGTGGCGGAAATTGCAAAAGATCAGGGAGCCCTCACGGTGGGAATTGTCACTAAGCCATTCAATTTTGAAGGACTCAAACGTATGCAGCGGGCTGAGCAGGGAATTGAAAATCTGCGACGGAATGTCGACACCCTGATTGTGATTCCCAATCAGCGTTTGTTTGCAGTGGTAGATAAATCTACCCCCTTATTAGCCGCTTTTAAAATTGCCGATGAAGTCCTGTTACATGCCACCAAGGGCATTTCGGATTTAATTACCATTCCGGGTTTAATTAATCTTGATTTTGCAGATGTTCGTACAGTGATGGCCGAAATGGGTCATGCCCTAATGGGAACTGGATTTGCCACTGGCGAAACAAAGGCTATTCAAGCCGCTCAACAGGCCATCAGCAGTCCCCTGTTGGAAGGTGTCTCCATTCGGGGAGCTCAGGGAGTACTGGTCAACATCACTGGTGGACCACAAATGACCTTGCATGAAATTAGTGAAGCCACCAGTATTATCTATGAAGAGGCTGGAGATAAAGCCAATATTATTTTCGGGGCGGTGATCGATGAAAACCTTAAAGATTCAATCTTTGTGACAGTTATTGCCACGGGATTTGAAATGGAATCCAGTGTGCCACTGCCGGCCACGGCTAATAACGAAGGGGAAAAAGATAAAAAATATCTGGATTTACCAACCTTCTTGAGGGAAAAGGAAAATAAAAAAAGTGCCGCAAAACCTGTTCCCCTGGTGAATCCCAAAACCACTTCCAGCCAGCAAAGTGCCGACTTACAATTGCCGCTGGAGGACTTTGACATTCCCACCTTTTTGAGAAAGCAGATAGATTGACCTCCTCCGAACCGGCTGTTGGATTGAGCGGTACCAGCAGCCGGTTTTATATCTATATATATTTTTCTTCTTTCTCTCTGAAAAACCTATCCGGAAAGCGGTGATTAATCATTGGAATTATTAGCCTTCCACAGAAGGGATAATTAGATATTGTTAAACAAAGATTTATATATTAATTTATCAACTAAATTTTTTTGGAGGTTTATTGATAGCTACTGATTGGCAAAATCATCATTTTCTGAAACTTTTAGATGATGAGAGCCCCGAAATACAGAGAATCATTCGCTCCACTCTACTGAATAACAGCCTGGAGATTATTCTCAACGGTTTTATCTACGATTTACCGCTGGAAAAGCAACAACTCGAATTGCTACAGCGTCACCTGCAGGTGATCCATTTTGATCTGGTAAAACAGGCCTTCCAGACCTTCCTGCAATCACAGTTAGAAGATGTGGATCTGGAAAAATCCATGCTCATCCTGGCGTATTGGGCTGATCCCACGGTGAAGATTCGGGAAGTCTCATCTCAGCTTGATCGAATTTCTGAGGAAATTAAAGCCCATCTTCCCGGGAGTGGACATCCTCTTTCTTTCATTGATCATATTAATTTTTATTTATTCGATAAATATGGCTTTCAGGGAAATTCAGCAGATTATTATAACCCCAATAACAATTTTCTTGATAAAGTTCTGGCAAGCAATCAAGGCATTCCGATTACCCTTTCGGCATTATACATTCTGATTGCGCAGCGGCTGGGGATTATGTTAAGTGGTGTTCCCATGCCTGCTCATTTTATTGTAAAATATGAAGCCGATAACGATGAAATTTATATCGATCCCTATTTTTCCGGGAAAATATATTCCCGAGCAGAATGCTTGAATTATCTGGATCAAACCAAAAGTAGTGATAAGGAGCGAATTCTGGAAGGGTGCTCCAATTATGAAGTTGTTTTGCGGATCATGCGAAATATTCATCTGGTCTATGCTTCTTATAAAGAGGATCCGAAAAAAACGGCTGAAATCGAAATTTTGATGTCTCTGTTAGAGGAACATTTTAAATGAATTACCGGCATAAAAAGCATTTTACGGTAGCTGAAGCTATCCAGAGTCTGTATCAGTATCATGCTTTAATAGAAAAAATGCAGAAACTTTCACAGCATTTGATGGAGGCTGGCAACGACCTCAATGACCAATCACCAAACTTTTCCGGTTCTGATAAAGAGGATCTGTTGCAGGAGTTTGGCCGGTTGATGGAAGTAATTGCGAAAATTGAAGCTGAAGGAATCTTGATTGCTGATTTTAAAC
>CAYMXZ010000371.1:0-2695 GCA_964394475.1 uncultured Caldithrix sp.
TTATATTGGACTCCAATAAAATGAGACAGTTCCAAAGTAGAAAAGATGTAGGAGGAAAGAGTGAGATTTCCGTAGGGAATCTCGTTTTTTTGAGACTAAAATTTTTCTACATTTCATCTCAAATTATCTTTAGATCCGGCCACTGACGGATTGGATGGTTCCATGAAACAGCCACGATTTAGTGCAGAAGCGAAAGCGAATATTGTGTTAGAAGTGCTCCGGGGTGATCGTTCCATGAGTGAGGTATGTCGGGAGTCCCTGAGTTTATTTTACCGCTGGAAAGACAAATTTATGAAGGGAGCTCTGAAAGCTCTTTCCCCACAGTCTCATGGATTAGGAGACCGCCATGGCGATGAGAATCGACAATTAAAGCAGCTGATCGGAGAATTTACGATCGAGAACCTGATTTTAAAAAAAACGCAAGAGCTCATGAGCCCACGGTCGAAATAGTGGAGTCGCTGGTGGCGGAAGGATTTCCGGTATCCCGGATTTGCCAGGTACTGGAATTCAATCGTTCCCGCTATTATCGCCATCAGAGAGCCGATGAAACCATAAAGGGACAAGAAAAGACTGTTCTGACGAATAAAGAGACTGATAGATACCTGATGGAAAAGATCAAAGACATCTGTGTGACCTATCCTTTTTGGGGAAGCCGTCGGGTGACCAACTGGTTGCGCAAGCGTGAGCAGATCATGATTAATCGAAAGAAGACCCAGCGACTGATGAGGATGCACAACCTCACGGTAGCGCCTTATAAGAAACCGGCCAGCCAGGCCAGTACCCGTTCCAAGCCCCACGCGACTCGTCCGTTGCAGTGGTGGGGTATTGACATGACGAAATTTATGGTCGATCAGTTGGACTGGATCTATCACGTATCGGTGGTGGATTGGTACTCCCGCAAGGTGGTGGGATATGCGCTAGGTCGAGACTGCCAGAGCGACTTATGGATCAAGGCCCTGGAGCAGGCCGTCCTGTCGGAATTTCCCGATGGCAGCCGGGGCAAGAGTCTGTTTTTAATGAGTGATAATGGATCCCAACCGACCTCTAAGAAATTTAGGAAAGTGACCGGGCTCTTGGATATTCAGCAGGTCTTTACGTCGTATAATAATCCGAAAGGTAATGCCGATACTGAACGATGGTTTCGAACCTTTAAAGAAGATTGTATCTGGTTACACGAGTGGGAAAGCTTTGACCAGGTGGAAAAAGATATCCGAGCGTATATTGAATTTTATAACAATGACTATGTCCACTCGTCATTAAATGGCATGATTCCGAATGAATTTTTGAAAGAATATGTTATTAAAAATGCAGCGTAATTTTGTCTTGTTTTGAGGGGTTTACTACACCATTGAAACTTAATTTATGAAATCGCTTTTACACAAAATATTTTACAGTCTCTATATTTCTATTGCTTTATGAATAAAAAACAATATTATCCACCTGCAATTTACCCTCAAGAAATTTCTTAAATGGATTTTCTATTATTTCATAACGTGCATCAGAAAAATTGGCATTCTTTACTCTGTAGATTAAATAATTATCCCCAACATTTTTCATGAATTCCCATTGTTTTCTGGATATTTCAAAAATTCCATGATCTGTAGCATTTGATTTTACTTCAATGTACCTCGTAATTCCATTTTCTGTTAGCGTCAAATCATAACCCTCCTGTACTAATTCGTCCGTATTGAGCCATTCTAGTTCAGTAATAAGAATTGAATTGTTATAAATTTTTAATGTATTTTCATCTTTATTTTCTTCAAATCGATATAATTTATATCTTTTTTTTAGTTCTTCTTTGAGCTTAGTGTAAACGAATTTCTCACCCCATCTGCCGATTTCCTCTCTTTTTCGTTGGTATTCCTCCTGACTTTCAGGACTTAAAAATGCAGATTTTTTCTCCTGTGTAATCGTTTCTTTTCTGATAGACCTACCTTTAAGGGTAAATACAATTTCTCTTGATTTTTCGATTTCTCGGGCTTCTTCCTTATTGATTCCCAATTCTCCTACTGCTATAGGCTCTTCCCTTTCACCATCAAAATAACTCTTGTTATTAAAATAAGCCCAAGCTTCTTCTTCGGTACGTTCCACCTCACCCATTTTCATTATAGTATTAATAATATCGTCTATCATTTCTTTAATTTTAAACTTGAGGATTTCGTCTCCTTCATCTTTGCAATACTTTTGATCATCAATATATTTTTGTACCTCTTCTTTAGAATAACCTGCTGCTTGTAATTCATCCATATACCAGGCTAACTTCAATTGAATTGTCAACTTTAAAGAAAGCTCTTTATTCTCCACCTCACCTAAATCTCCGGGCTCAAGTGCTCTCTTAATACTAAAAATCCAATTTCTTTGTTTTTGGCTTAATTCGTCGCAGTCTCTGTTCATTACATCCAGCAGAAATTTTTTCGAATTACGCCAATAATCTGAAACTATCTTAGTATCTAGCAGTTCCAAGGTCTTATCCGTTATTTTAAAAGCTTCTTTTACTTTCATATATTTTTCCCTTAATCATTTATTTAGCAAAAATATGAATAATTAAGTTTATATCTAAATATATTTCCACTTGGTGTAGGTATTTTCGGCTTCCTGTACTTTCCAAAAATTCCCCAATTTTACTATACTTTGCAAATTAATTTTGATATTTACACTATTTCATAAATACTTTTAAAAAAATACAGATAAATTT
>CAYMXZ010000372.1:0-2680 GCA_964394475.1 uncultured Caldithrix sp.
ACTTTCCAATTGGCAAGAGTGTTTATCGACCTGTCACAACAAATTTGAATGGGACATCTCCTGTGGTGCAGTTCGAAATATTTGACACTCCACCCAATCAAAGTTTTTCCGAACCCCTGGTAAGAATCTCTCTGGTTCGTTACTGGCTGGGTACACTCAATTCGGGTTCCATTTCTGGCGGCCAGGTAACTTTAGAATATGGACCTGGCGATGGAGTTCAGGATGGTCCGGATTTACGAATGGCTTATTCTATTGATAATACTAATGCAAATCCATATACAAATATTGGTGGAACTGGAACTGGCGCTGGATCAGGAACCATTACTGGTACTCTACCTGGAACAGCTTTGGGGTATTTTACTCTGGGAACTGTTACCCTGGATAACTCTTTACCTGTCGATCTGGTTGCCTTCCATGCCATCGGTAAATCTGGTAAAGTACTGCTGACCTGGCAAACGGCTTCGGAAGTGAATAACAGCGGTTTTGAGATCTACCGCGCAACCAGTGAAAATGGAATTTATGAGCTGGTAAACAAACAACTCATCCCGGGTCACGGTAACAGCACCACCTCTCATTATTATGAATACCTGGACACCGAGGTCGAAGAGCAGACCACTTATTACTATAAATTGTATTCGCGAGATTTTAACGGCACACTGAATGTCTATGAAAAAATTTCCACGGCCACCGTACTGGCACTGCCCAGAGAATTCCGGATGGCTCAAAACTATCCCAATCCGTTTAATCCTACTACCCGACTCAGCTTCGATGTGGCTAAGGAATCACGGATATCAATAGAAGTGTATAATATGCTGGGACAAAAAATCCGCACCCTGCTCGATAATGAGCGTCTGGAACCCGGCGTATATGACCATATCATCTGGGATGCCAAAGACGATGCCGGTAACTCTATCGCCAACGGTATTTATTATCTGGTCTTTACCGCAAAAGACCATAATTTCCGACAGGTCCGGAAAATGGTGTTCATGAAATAAGTCTTTTAGAAATTTTTTAATCGAAGTCTCAAAAAAGGGGATAAGCGATTTATCCCCTTTGTCTTAAAAATAATTGATATTATCCAGCACCGGTTGCTGACAACTACTTTTAAATTCAAAGCAGAATGAGATTTTCTATTTATATAATATTCCTGCTGGTTTTTGGCAGTTTTCTCTCCGTGTCAGCCAGTGAATTTTATCAGGTCAAACAACAAGATCACCAATCAATTATCATCCATTTTACATTTCCGGAACCGGATATTTCGCTGCTGGATAAGCATTCCTCCCGGGCGGTATTGAGTATTCCCGGATTATCCTATAATTATCGCGAGGCGGAACCTTTACTGCCAATTTTTAGCAAGGCAATCGTTGTACCACCCGGACCGATTAGCTGGAAGATAATCTCCACTGAAGAGCATTCCCTGAATAATATTTATCCCATTATTTATTATCCGGCAGATGATCAACAAACGCAATTACTGACTTCAACCCTGCCGCCGGTCTATCCCCAAAACATCGTCCAGTTGCAGGAAGCGGGAATCTTTCGCGATTATCGAATCATGGGCTTAACCGTTTACCCCATTCAATTGACGCCGCAGGGATTGTTTTGCTATAAGAACATAGAGATCAAAATCATATTTCCGGAAACCTCCAACCAGACAGCTGCTTCGATTCCGGCAGATGAATCCCGGCTGTTTCAGCATCTGGCGATCAATGATCCTCAGCGCTCTAACATCTCACCCGCCATATCAATAACCCCTGCCAGTTCTTTTCTACAAATCCAGAGCGTTGCACCGGATCAGCGGCTCCGATTAGTTGTGGATAAAAAAGGAATTTATAAAGTAAGTGGAACAGATCTGGTTGCCGCTGGAATAGCAATAGAAAATATCAATCCGCAAACGTTTCGGTTAACCAATAAAGGGAAAGATATCGCGATCTACGTTTCTGGAGAGCAGGACCTGGTTTTTGATCCGGACGATTACTTTGAATTTTTAGGCGAACCCAATCAAAAAACGTTTATCGACCAATATCCTGATATGTACGTGGATCCCTTCTCGGATGAAAATGTGTACTTGCTGAGTTGGGGCGGAACCCCTGGCATTCGAATGGTGGAAGAGAGCGGTGCCATTGTCACCACCACTCCCGGTCAGTATAATTTAGCCCAATTTTATCCTTATACTATTCACTTTGAGGAGAATAAGTATTTCGAAAGATTCGGATACGGAAATACCAGTCGCTATACCCACACGCGCGATGCCTGGTTCTTTGATTTTGGAATTCAATCCATCAGTAAGAAATCATATCCGGTGAAATTAATTTATCCCGATTCATCTTCGTATACGCCGGTGAGGATGAGAATTGCGATGGCCGGAAAATCCCAAACTCGCCATACTGTGATGGCCTGGTTAAATCAACGCTTAATCGGGGAGACTTCTGGAGAATGGATTGGGCAGACTGTCTATTTTTTAGATAACGCAAATAATTCCACTATTCGAACCATCGATCTGTCGCACGGCACAAATACACTGGAACTTCAACTTCCCACCCTGGCCCCGGATGGACAGAGCGATTGGATTATGTTGAACTGGGTGGATATCACGTATGATCGAAAGTATAAAGCGGAAAATAATTATCTGGAATTCGCCAAACCTTCTCCATCGGTCATTTACTATCCCGGCAATAAT
>CAYMXZ010000373.1:0-2679 GCA_964394475.1 uncultured Caldithrix sp.
GGAAAGATGAATTTCACCATTATGGCAAAAAATTGGTTGACAGAAACTCAACTGCAGGCTGTTGCCGGCAGATTCATTCAATGGGTAGCAAACAAAGAGTATCTCATCGAAGTCACTGAAAAGAAATTGCTCAATCGAATCGACCTTCCGCACATCGAAGAAGCGATAAAGATGCTTCATCCTTTCGCCTATATTCTGGTATCGCGAAAGGGATTGATCCTGGAAAAACTTTCTCAGAATTTACTGCAGGATACGGAGGAAAAATATATAGTGCCGCTTTTTGAGGGATTATATCATTTAACCAAATTGTCCCCCCTTGGCCCAACTCCCGAATGAGCTAACGTAATAG
Source organism: uncultured Caldithrix sp. (assembly GCA_964394475.1). Lineage (GTDB taxonomy): Bacteria > Calditrichota > Calditrichia > RBG-13-44-9 > RBG-13-44-9 > RQOF01. Next base: position 350 of record CAYMXZ010000373.1, read on the forward strand.
CTGGCTAACCGAGCGCTTTTTGTTAATGTTGTAGATGACTCTGGCAAACAGCGGAGCTACGCTGACTTCTTCATACCATTCAGTATTTTTAACGAAAGCCTCACCCCAGAAAACCGCATCGGTTCCCACCACTAACTTAATAATACCTTCGCGATACGCTTTTTCTATATTTTCTACAGCGTCCAGATTGAAGAACGGAAGACTGACACATACATAAATGTCTCTGGCCCCGTTTTCTTTCAATAAACTTGCTGCCCCCAACATCGTTTTACCGGTAGCAATCATATCATCGACAATTAATATGTCTCGATCTTTCACCTCACCTACTAATCGCATTTTTTCAATCGTACTTGGTCTACTGTAATCTCTGGCTTTATCCACGATGGCAAAACTGGTACCCAAACGTTTTGAATAATGGCGCGCTTTCTCGGCACTGCCCACATCCGGACCGGTGACCACTAGATTTTCGGTATCAAGTTTTAAGTGGTTCAACAGATAATCGATAATCTCCCCGGAAGCGTGTAAATTTTCCAATTTGGTATAATTAAAAAATCCCTGAATGGCTTCAGAATGGATATCCAGGGTCAGTACCCGCTGGGCACCCACATTTTCCAGAAGCTGGGCAACAATTTTGGCACTAATCGCTTCGCGTGTTTTTCGGCGCTCTTGACGGGAATAGGGAAATTGCGGTATGACCGCCGTAATGTGATCAGGGTCGGATTGATAGGCGGCATGAATAGCGGTTACCAGAACCATGAGATTGTCGTTCACCGATTGTTCACTGAGCGGGTCATCGATGCATTGAATGATATAAAAATCATCGCCGCGGATAAATTCCTCAATAACGAATTTTACTTCACGATTAGCAAACACCGTTTCCTTGGTTTTCTTCAATTGGTAGATGGTTTTATCATTTTCTTTCTCGGCAATTCGTTGCAATTCCTGAATGACACGGTTCGCAAATCCCATCCCTGAATTACATGCGGCAATTGATAAAGCGCCCCTGCTTTCTAATGGACTTATTTGCATAGTATGACCTCTTTTATATCTTTTCTGGAAAATGATTTTTTACAATTTTTAATATTTCCCGGTGGGCTTCTTGATTACCCGCAATAATAAATCCAGATTCAAGATAGCGATCACCACCTCCAAAATCGCTCACCATCCCTTTCGCTTCCTGTACAATTATACTGCCAGCGGCCATGTCCCAGCGGCTCAACCCCAATTCCCAGAATCCCTCAAAGCGTCCTCTGGCGATATAGCAAAGATCGATAGCTGCTGATCCACAGCGACGCATACCGCTGCATTGAATGAAAATTTCTTCGAAACACAACAAGTATCGCGGCAGATAATGCTTTGCTTTGAAAGGAAAACCGGTGGCAATCAGACTCTCTGAAAATGGTTTACAACTCACCTCCATGCGGACATCGTTGCAGTAGGCTCCCTGACCTTTCTCGGCCACAAATAATTCCTGGTGAACCGGATCAGAGACAACTCCCATTATGATCCGACCCTTGTGAGCCAGAGCGATTGACACACTGAAAAAAGGGACATCCTGAATGAAATTTTTTGTTCCATCTAACGGATCGATAATCCATTGATAATCGTTGGGCAGAACTTTTTCTGTCCCTTCTTCCGCCAGTATCTTATGGTCGGGAAAATGAGAATGTATTTTATCCACAATGAGTTTTTCGGAATAATGATCCACATGGGTAACAAAATCGTTGAGGGATTTCTGGTCAATTTGCTCCGGCTGTAATTTTCCTCGCTGGGATAATAAATATTTTCCCGCTTCTTGGGCGGCTTCAATCGCAATTACTGTATAATCCTTCATCACGGATGTCATGCCATGGTTTGCTGCTAATCGATGTCGATCTTATATTTTAATTTTACCAAATTCGCGCAATTTGTGAATTACCAGATCTTGAATTTCTTTTAATCTCTCGGGAGTTCTTGCTTCGAATCTCAATACTAACACCGGTTGGGTGTTGGAGGCTCTTACCAATCCCCACCCATCACCGAAAAGAATTCGAACTCCATCAACATCTATCACTTCATAATTTTTCTTGAAATATTCAACTGCTTTACGAGAAATTTTGAATTTTTCCTCATCAGAATCCACTTCTAACCTGATTTCGGGTGTAGTAAAGTATTGGTGTATATCAGCCAGGAGTTCCGAAGCCTTTTTCCCTTCTATGGATAGTAATTCAATGAGCCGTGCTGCCGCATAAATGGCATCGTCGTAGCCGTAGTACCGATCGGCAAAAAAGAGATGACCACTCATTTCGCCGCCAATGACTGCTCCCGTTTCGTTCATTTTCTTTTTTAGT
>CAYMXZ010000374.1:0-2672 GCA_964394475.1 uncultured Caldithrix sp.
CTCTCGGGTAGCACTGAAGGTGGGTGATAGTATTTTTTGATGAGATTCCCAATAATGGATTGATTGAGTTTGTCGTCAGTTTTTATAGGTAATTTATCAAATCTTTTAAAAATATCTGAAACGGAAGCGGGCCGTGAAGCTGGATTTTTTTCTAATAACCAGAAAATAAATTCATCTACTTCAGGAGTGAGAGTTTTTAATAAACTGGAAGGTATAGGAGGATTTTCATTTAAAATTTTTTGAATACAGATTGAATAGTTTTCACCGGCAAAGGCTTTTATACCTGTTAGCATTTCATAAAGAGTGGCACCTAATGGAAAGAAGTCACTTTGGGGGAGTATATTCTTGCCTAAAATTTGCTCGGGAGACATATAGGCCGGTGTGCCTAAAATAGTCCCGGTTTGAGTGATACTGGTGTCCTGTCCAAGATAAGCTAAACCGAAATCAGTTAAACGTACCTGGCCATAGATATCCACCAGGATATTTCCTGGTTTAATATCTCTGTGAATGATTCCCTTTTGATGCACATAATCGAGCGCCGTCAAAATCTGGCGGAAAATAGAAAATGCGACATTTTGATTTAACCGCTTCTCAAACGAAAGTAGATTTTTTAAGCTTAAACCATGGACATATTCCATCGCCATGAATGTGTAACTTTGGTATTCTCCAATTAAATAAACATCTACAATATGTATATTTTTTAATTGAGCACAAATTTGTGCTTCTCGAGTAAAACGCTCCAGCCACTCTGGTTGATTCTTTATTGCTGGCTTTAATATTTTTAAAAATACGGGTCGTTTAAGGCTTTCCTGATAACCGATGACGGAAATCGAGAATACGCCTTCTTGAATAACCGAGAGTAGCTGAAAGTCGTTTATTCGATTAAATGGTAGTGGAAATTCTTTCAAGACAAGTTCCATTCTTTCATTTTGTAATGGACCCAACGTAATGAAACTCCCATTAGTTCAGCCGCTTTCGTTTTATTTCCTGCAGCCGACTCGAGAGATTTTTGAAGTAGAATTTTTGAGAGGTCTTTTAATTTTAGGCCTGCCCGAATAATAGCTTCTTCTTTCTCACCAGTCGAAAGAATCAGGTTATCTTCACTAATAGCTGTTCCCGATGTAAGAACCATGGCTCTCTCTATGGTGTTTTCCAATTCTCTGACATTGCCAGGCCAAGAATACTCCAGCAGTTTTTTCATGGCGCCACTGGTAATACTTTCAATTTTTTTATTTAATTTTAAGTTATACTTTTCTATGAAAAATTTAACCAGCAATGGAATGTCACTTAAACGTTCACGAAGCGGTGGAATGTTTATCGTGATAACATTTAAGCGATAATAAAGATCTTCTCGAAATTTTCCAGAACGAGTAAGTGCAAGTAAATTCTTGTTGGTAGCAGCGATAATCCGCACATCAGCCTGTCGAGTAGAAGTTTCGCCGATGGGTGTAAAGACTTTATCCTGTAAAAATCTCAATAATTTTATTTGCATCGGTGGGGGTAATTCAGCTATTTCGTCCAGGAAAAGTGTTCCACCATTTGCTACTTCAACCAGCCCTTTTTTATCTGATATTGCTCCGGTAAATGCGCCTTTCTTATGACCGAATAATTCGCTTTCTACCAGATTTTCTGGAATTGCTCCACAATTTATGGGGACAAAAGGTTTCTCCTTTCTCCATCCATTATAATGAATTGCTCTCGCAACAAGTTCTTTTCCAGTTCCCGTCTCACCCATGAGCAAAATTGTGGTATCGTTGTTCAACACCTTTCCCATGGTTTGAAAGACACTTTCCATTGCTGGACTATGCCCCACAATCTCCTGAAATGCATAAATCCGATGAAATTCTTCTTTAAGCCGAGTATTCTCTTCCTGAAGTCGATTCAATAAGCGAACATTCTCCAGCGCAATAGCGGCTTGGTTAGCAAATGCTTGCAAAAAATCCAGGCTGTCATTCGACAGAGCAGCTTGATGTCCCCGACGATCAATATAAATTACTCCCAACAATTCTCCTTTATACATCAAAGGTACACAAGCGATGGAACGAATTTTATGCATAATGATGCTTTTTGAATCATCGAAGCGTTCATCAGATAACGCATCGAAGGTAAGAATCGGTTTACAACTCTCCAGTACTTTTTTCACGGTGCTCTGTGATATATCTTGAATGTGACTTACCCGGGCTGGGTCGATATTTCTAGCCGCTTTGGGATAAAACTGATCTGTTTTTTTTTCATCTTTAAGGAGAATAAATCCACGTTCTGCAGAAAGCTGTTGGATGGCAATATCCAGGATACTATTTAATAGATCATCTGGATCGCGGATCGTGTTAATTTTTTGGCTTATATCAAGTAGGGCATTTACGTATGGTTGATTCATTGTTTTCCCTGATGTTCATTTAAAATGTATTTTATTGTACCTGGAAACTGGCCTCTTTTGAACGACTTAGATTTCCGATTTCATCTCTTACCCAGATAACCCAGAAATACTGTCCAGCAGTTAAAATTTCAGGATATTGATATTCGGTCTGGCGAGAAGAAATGTTTTTCTGGTAAAAAATCAAATTAGGAATGCCAGCAATAATACGAAATATCTGAATCTCGAATTGGAAATTGAACGGAGCTGAAAATTCCTGCCACATGAGTATCGGTTGATTATTCACTAATGCTAAACC
>CAYMXZ010000375.1:0-2255 GCA_964394475.1 uncultured Caldithrix sp.
GCTCTTCCCATTCAACCAGCCGCATTAATGATTCTGGTGGGTGAAGCGAGTGAAGGGATTCTTTTTTTTATCAGTAGTCCACCTTTATCATCTGAAAGCAGTGTATCTTCTAATGGATAAAAATTTTTATTCGCTTAAAAAAGAGGACTGATATGCTCGCCCAAGATTCTTTTCAAATCATTCACAATTTTTTGCGTCGCATTCGTTATTTCTGGCAAAATGTCTTTCTGTCTGCTGTGTTTGTTTATGGAATAAGCTTTTATTATCGTTTGCAGATGCAGACCGTGCCCATATTCTCCCCTTCCTTGCGGATCTATAATTGGATTAGTTTTATTATCGCTTTAGGACTGGCCATTTATATTTTCCAGATGAAACGAAAATATTTCCGAGCACAGTATTATGAGACCATTCTGAAAAAACTATTCTCGGTGGATACTCAGATGAGGGAGACAGAACTTACCCGAAAATTTACCGCTCACATGGGCAGTAAAATGAAACAAGTCTGGCTGCTGGCTCTACTTCTGATTTTGGTCGGAGTAATTTACTATTGGTTAACCAAAGATGCCTGGAACATGCATGTGTATTTCATCGTGGGCCTTTATTCACTGGTTATCAATTATCCTCGCAGAGACATGTTGAGCACTGTACCGGATTTGATAAAAGAAATATTTCCAGATCAGCCAGTACAAAATTGATTTCGGTGGTGTCATCAATAAACCTGCGGTTCTGGATGAAAGAACATTTCATCAATTTTCATTTTTGAATAATTTTCGAACGAGGTAGAGACAAAAATAGGTGATGGCAGTTATATTTTTCAGAAGCTTTACAAATACTAATCCACTCCCCCTCTCAAAAAATCATTGATACATACCAGGAGAAAAAATTAGCGAGACAGTTATTTTTTTCTGTACTTGCTTCATCTTTTTATGCGATTTAAACTTTTAGCACAAATAATAGGATGAAATAAACGATCGGGTGCTCATGTGTCGCTTTTTGGTTTACTGGGGTAAGAAAGCGGTAAATTTATCGGATTGGATTCTCACTGCCGACAACTGTCTGTTGCAACAGAGCATAAAGGATATCTCGCAGCGACCCAATCCAGATGGATGGGGATTTGCCTATCGGAATGGATCAACTATCAAACTCATTAAACAACCCAGACCAGCGTTTGAAGACGCACGCTACCAAAAAACGGCAGAAAAGATTGTCACCGATCTATTATTTGCCCACGTGCGACGAAAATCGCAGGGAGATATCAGCCTGGAAAACACCCATCCTTTTGTACACCATGAATGGATCTTTATGCATAATGGAAATATTCCCAACCTGCCCCATTATAAAAAGCAATTGGGAACGAAATTGGCAAAACATCTCGCTGCCGACAGCAAAGGAACCACCGACAGTGAATTTTTCTTTCAATATTTCATGTATTTATTTAAAAGATCTCAAAAATGTGACATTCACTGCAGTTTGAATATTATATACAGTGTCATTCACGAAGTAATTGCCTTGACTGAACCTCAGCATCTCGATCAGCTGGCATTGAATTTTGTGTTGACCAATGGTGAATTCATCATTGGCTTCCGGCGTAACCGGACGTTGTTCTATACCTGTTTACCAGAAGCTCTTGTCATCTCTTCTGAAAAAATAAAGTCTCAGCTGGCATGGAATGAGGTGCCGGAGAATCATTTTATCATCGCCTCACGACCGGATGAAGTTCGGTTAGCGGCATTTGATATTGAATTAAGAAAGCAAAACATTAACAGTAACTGAAGCTCAAAGAACCACCATACCAATTAAGCCTGATTATTCTATCAAACATCAGAACGTATGATGACCAAACTTCCAAGACTTGATATTCTGGCTTTTGGCCCTCACCCTGATGATGTAGAGCTGGGGTGTGGTGGCACTTTATTCAAGCTTAAAAATTTTGGATATCGCATCGGGATCATCGATCTTACTGCAGGAGAATTGGGCAGTCGCGGAACGGTAGCTCAACGCGCCAGAGAAGCCGCTGCTGCCAGTCGTATATTAAAACTTGATTTTCGCACAAATCTTCACTTACCCGATGGCCATATTGAAGTCAATCTCGAAAATAGAAACAAACTCATCCGGCTCATCCGTCAGACCCGTCCCGTTCTCCTCTTCGCCCCTTATTTTGATGATCGCCATCCCGATCATATCCACACCAGCCATCTGGTAACTGAATCCTGGTTTTATGCAGGAGTGAAAAAAATACTACCGGAGCTGCCGGC
>CAYMXZ010000375.1:2265-2645 GCA_964394475.1 uncultured Caldithrix sp.
CCGGCTCATCGGCCGTTTCGGGTGATTTATTACATGGCCAAGTATGAATTCACCCCAAACTTTGTGATTGATATCAGTCAGGAATTTTCGGTAAAATATAAAGCATTGAAAGCTTACAAATCTCAATTTTACAATCCGGAATGGCCGGAGGAGCAAACTTTCATTTCCTCCCAATGGTTTTTAGAATCTGTGGAGTTTCGCGCCCGGCATTATGGATGGATGGCGGGAGTGAAATATGGTGAGCCCTTCTGGATCAAGGAAATTCTCGCCCTTGATGACCCTGTTCCCATCTTCTCCCGCAAAATTAGCTAAGCCGAAAAAATATTTTAGATTTTAGAGTGTATAGTTTGTATTTTGTATTTTGTATTTTGTATTTTGTA
>CAYMXZ010000376.1:0-2638 GCA_964394475.1 uncultured Caldithrix sp.
CCTCTGATGGCTTATCAAAAGCTGTTAATGCTGAGCAAACGCTGTTTTCCCTCATATTATTTACTCTCATTTACCTATTGCTCTTCATCTTGTTCATCTATTTACTGGATCAAAAAATCAAACATGGTCCGGAAGAGCATGCAACAACGCCTTGAGCAGTTGAAAAAAATAATCAGTCATTTGCCAACAATAGGTCAAATAATTATTCATGGTAATTGGAAAAGAAATATAAGGAAAGGGAAATAGATTATGGATTTTACTTTTGATTTAAATACCATCTGGTTTATCCTTATTGGAACCTTATTAGCTGGATACGCCATTTTGGATGGTTTTGATTTGGGAGTGGGAGCACTTCATCTGCTTTCTAAAACCGATCTGGAGCGTCGGATTTTTCTTAATTCCATTGGACCGGTATGGGATGGCAATGAAGTCTGGCTGGTTACCGGTGGTGGAGCATTATTTGCTGCTTTCCCCCATGTCTACGCCACGGTATTTTCCGGCTTTTACACCGCCTTCATATTGCTGCTGGTGGTATTAATATTTCGGGCTGTTTCCATCGAATTCCGGAGTAAACGCGAAAGCCAACGCTGGCGTCAGTCCTGGGATATCGCCTTTAGTATTTCCAGCTTTTTTATCGCCCTGCTGGCTGGAGTTGCCCTGGGAAATATCATCAACGGTATTCCCATTGACGCCGAAAAAGAATTTTATGGTTCCTTCTGGAGCCTCTTGAATCCCTACGCCATCCTGGTTGGGATCACCACGGTTGCGCTGTTCATGATGCACGGCTCCATTTATCTGGTGATGAAAACCGAAGGAGAGATTCAGAATAAAGTACAGGGCTGGGTGAACAATACCATTATCTTCTTTGTTATCTGCTATGTGAGTTTGACCATGATAACGCTCATCTATCAACCGCATATGACCACTCACTTCAAAGAATTCCCGCTGGCCTTCGTCATCGCCATCTTGAATATGCTGGCTATTGCCAACATCCCACGAGAAATTCATCATCAACGATATTTCCGTGCATTCCTTTCCTCTTCTGCCAGCATCGCTGCCTTAATGGCGCTGTTCGCTATCGGGATATTTCCAAATCTGGTGATTTCCAATCCACACCCGGAGTATAGCCTGAATATCTACAACGCGGCCTCCTCGGCAAAAACTTTAAAGATCATGTTGATTATTGCTATTATTGGTTTACCGTTTGTCGTTTCATACACCATCAGTATCTATTGGATTTTCAGGGGAAAGGTAAAATTAGATGCGTCAAGCTATTAAAATTATTATGGATGAATAATGTCGCATCTGTTACACATCAATTTATTTTGGTTTAGAAGAGACCTGCGCTTGGAGGACAATACGGGTTTATATCATGCTCTGAAAAGTAATTTTCCTGTACTGCCTTTATTCATTTTTGATACTTTGATCCTGAAAGAATTAAAGAATAAAGCCGATACTCGAATCCAATTTATTCACCACCAGTTGCAAAAGATGCAGAAAACTCTCCGACGGCTTGGCAGCTCTCTTCTGGTTCTGAAAGGAGATCCCGAAGAAATCTTCAGAGAACTCCTGAAAAAATGGAAAATTTCAGCTGTCTACACCAATCATGATTACGAACCCTACGCTATCCAGCGGGATGAAAAAATAGCTCAACTATTAAAAGCACATCAGATTTCTTTCTATACCTTTAAGGATCAGGTAATTTTTGAGAAGAATGAAATCATAAAAGATGATGGTAAACCGTATACGGTATTCACTCCATATAAGAACAGATGGCTGGACTCCCTGCGAATCACGGAGTTAGCAGAATTTCCCAGTGAAAAATTTTTATCCTCTTTTATAAAAATTGAAGAATTACCCCTCCCATCTTTAATCGATATGGGATTTAAAACCAGTCAGGTAGAATTTCCCGAAAAAAAGATTGACATGGAAATAATAAAAAATTATCACCGCACCCGGGATTTTCCAGCGATAAATGGAACGACCCGGTTAGGGGTTCATTTACGATTTGGCACGATCAGCATTCGTCAACTGGTGAAAATTGCCCGGCAATTAAATTCCACTTTTTTAAATGAACTTATCTGGCGGGAATTTTTTATGATGATCCTGTATCATTTTCCCCGAGTGATAGGTCAACCCTTTAAACCCGCCTACGAAAAGATTCGATGGATAAATCATCAGGAGGATTTTCAGAAATGGTGTGACGGCAAAACCGGTTATCCCATGGTGGATGCCGGAATGCGGGAATTGAACTCCACTGGTTTTATGCACAATCGAGTGCGAATGATCACCGCCAGTTTTTTAGCCAAACATTTATTAATTGACTGGCGTTGGGGAGAACAATATTTTGCCGAAAAACTTTTAGATTTCGAGCTTTCGTCTAATGATGGAAATTGGCAATGGGCAGCTGGTTGCGGGTGTGATGCTGCCCCCTATTTCCGGGTATTTAACCCTATCTTGCAAACCAAAAGATTCGATCCTGATCATAAATATATCCAAAAATGGGTTCCCGAATACCAGGATAAAACATATGCAAAACCTATAATTGACCATAAAATGGCACGTGAACGAGCGATTGCAGTTTACACAAAAGCTTTGAAGAGTAAATGATTTTTTTAGAATGAGGATTTCTATCCCT
>CAYMXZ010000377.1:0-2487 GCA_964394475.1 uncultured Caldithrix sp.
AGCATACTGCAGCCCACTGAACAGTATTGACAGATGATAGGATATTTTTTAAGGATCCAGGGACCAGGTTTGATGGCATCTACTTTATCGACAATGGCACCGGTGGGACAGCTTTCTACACATTGCCCGCAGGAGATACACTCCGTTTCAGCCAATGGCATTTCCAGGGAAGGCTTTACTTTCGTTTCAAATCCTCTTTTAACAAATCCGAATACACCCAGACCCATGACTTCATCACACACCCGAATGCATCTTCCACATAAAATGCATTTATTTAATTCAATCTGGATAAAAGGATGGCTGGTATCAGGCTTGAAATCGTGGAATTCCCCTTGATAATTATTCTGATTCACCTCGTATTCGGTAGAGTGTTTTTGTAAATCGCACTCATAGAAGGCCTGACAGCCGCATTCCAGACATCGAATAGCTTCGTTAAACACTTGCTCTGGTGTAAATCCAAGTTCAATTTCATTCCAATCCTTTTTTCGTTCCTCAGGACTACGGACCGGCATTTTAGCCCTGGTAGTTCTGGCAATTTCAACAAAATCGTTGGTGCTGAGTTTCTTAAAATTATCTTTGCGACTGATGAACGGATGCCTGGGAATATCAAGTTTTTGACCGGTAAGGTATTTATGAATGGCCTCTGCCGCTTTGCGTCCATCGGCGATAGCCTCAATGGCCGTAGCGGCCCCTAAAACTACATCACCGCCTGCAAAGACACCAGGGATATTGGTTTCCATTAAGTCCTTACGAACTTCTAAGGTTCCCCATTTTGTTTTTTTAATTTGCACCAATTTACTATCTTTCGTAGCAAATTCTAAATCCGGCTTCTGGCCAATGGCGGCAATTATCCAGTCCACCTCGATAATAAAATTTGAGCCCTCCACAGGGATAGGCCTTCGGCGGCCGCTTTCATCTGGTGGCCCCAATTCCATTTTCTGGCATTCAATGCCTACGGCTTTTCCTTTTCCATCAAGCACCACTCGAACGGGAGCTGTTAAATAAATAAATTTGACCCCTTCTTCCTGGGCTTCTTCAATTTCCATTTTATTGGCTGGCATTTCCTGTATGGTTCGACGATAAACAATACAAACTTCATCCGCACCCAGCCGAAGTGCCGAACGGGCAGCATCCATGGCAGAGTTTCCACCACCAATAACGGCCACTTTCCCTTGCAATGATGTTACTTTTTTTAATTTGATATCCTCTAAGAAATCAATCCCGGAGAGCACTCCATCGGCATTTTCATTTTCAATTCTCATACTGGTGCTCGCTTGTGCACCAAGACCTAAAAAGACACTCTGATAACCCCGTTCAAACAAATCATCCAGGGTAAAATCCTTTCCAAGTGCCTGATTGAGATAAATATTGACTCCCAGTTTAGTTATTCCTTCCACTTCTTTATCGATAATCTCTTCCGGTAAACGATATTGGGGGATTCCCCAGCGCAGCATACCTCCCGCTTTCGGTTTGGCATCAAAAATATCGACAGCATGTCCTTCCTGACGCAGATAATAGGCGCAGGAAAGTCCAGCGGGTCCTGCTCCGATAATAGCTACCCGAAATCCAGAATCTGGCTTAACCTCAGGGAAATACCGGTCGGGACTATCCAGATCGATATCAGCAATAAAGCGTTTCACATGATCAATCGCCGCTGGTTCATCAACAAAATTCCGGCGACAATTCATTTCGCATGGTCGCGTGCACACCCGGCCACACACGGTTGGTAAAGGGTTATTTCGCTTAATCAGTGCGATAGCTTCACGATATTTTCCCATTGCTGCCAGCGCCAGGTACCCCTGTACATCCACGCCAGCCGGGCATGTTAAACGACAGGGCCCGAGACAGTCAGCATAATGGTTACTTAAAAGAAGCTCTAAGGCCATCTTACGAGCTTTCCGAATAACCTCATTATCAGTGGTAATCCTCATTCCCTGGTGAATTTTCGTTCCGCACGAGGGAACCAGAGTCCGAGCCCCTTGAACCTGCACCACACACAGAAAGCAGGAGGTAAAAGGTTCCAGTTGCTCATCGTAACACAGAGTTGGGATGTCGATACCCTGTTCCCGACAAACCTGCAGAATGGTTTGGGAAGAATCAGCAATAACCGGTTTTCCATCAATATAAATTTGAACTTTGGACATGTTTGTTTCTCTCTTGCCTTTGTGAATACTGTTTTCGATTCTAAGAGGTAACCTGTTCAGTAACTCCGGTTAAAATTTCAATCGCATCAAAACGGCAGGCCTCATAGCAGGCGCCACAATGAGTGCAAATTTTAGGATCAATATAATGAATTTCTTTCTTGCTGCCGCTGATGGCATTAACGGGGCATACTTTCGCGCATAGCGTACAACCCGTACAATTTTCCGGAATGACACGAAACGCTATCAAATCCCGGCAACTTTTGGCTGGACATTTTTTCTCGAAAATATGAGCCTCATACTCATCTCTAAAATACTTCAGGGTTGTGAGAACCGGATTGGGAGC
>CAYMXZ010000378.1:0-2480 GCA_964394475.1 uncultured Caldithrix sp.
AAGGCCACCCAATAAAGTTGGGAGGGAGGGAGTTAAGAATTGGGCGACCTTGCAATAGTTTTGTTCTATAATGATAGCATAATTAATTCGGATAAATTTGTCAACGAAAAAAACACTGTAATCAATCAGTTAATTTTTTAGTGCATCAAGATTACGTATTAGGGGTAATGTCGTTGTCTCATCGCTTCAACAAATTCATTCTCAGTATTTTTTTCTGATTGATCTAACCATGGCGTGTCCTCTCGATTTTCGGCAACCTTTTAATGAAGCAACGCTCTATTTTCAGCAACAAAAATTATGAGTCAACGCTTGGGAGAAATTTAATCGTCACCAATCAGAATAAGAAGACTCATAATAGAGTTGGCTTTGAGAACAATCAGGAGGTAGAAAAAATACTGAAAGCGATTCAAAAAATTCGCACCATCCCGGGTTGTCACAAAAAGACTTCTGAAAGAGAAAAAGGTAAAAACGCGTTTTATATTTATTTAGAACCGTCTGTTATTGCACCACTGGTTTAAACAGTAAATCTTGAAAATCAAAACTGAAATCGGTAGCCGGGGACACTGCCTGCATTTTGATGTGATCCACCGTGCCGAATGGATTGAGGGTGAAGGTCACAAACGCATCGGCACGCAGTTCCCGATCTAACCAGCGGCAAATAAAAGTATCGTACTGATAATGCTCCAGATAGCCGATCAATGAAGGGGTGGCCAGAAACCGCATGCTTAACTTTCCCTCATCGAAAGCGATGCTCATTTTTCCATACCAGGCATCCACGTATTCACCGCAATAATCAGCTAAGGGAAGCGAGGGTTGCGAATTTTTGTTTCTTTTTTCCATCAATTCCTGCTCATTATTCATATTTTCGTTCTCGATCCGTTTGGCAAATTTTTCATAACCCGCCAGCCAGTCCGTCCCGGTCGCTTTTAGATAGTGATCGAGGATGAAATAGGTGATGGCGTCGAAAGCCTCGCTGGATTCCTGGTTGGTTAGCACCACCACTCCTAACTTTTTGGCCGGGATCATTGCCACTCGCGATACATATCCCGGTAAACCACCGGTATGGCTGAGCATTTTATGTCCTCGATAGTCACTTACTCCAAAGCCCAATGCATATCCTGAAAATTCTTTGCGCAGCGCAGGTAATTCGGCGGGCGGATCGGCTATTTTCCTTGGAGTAACCATGGTCCAAAGTTCTTTAGTGGTTTTCGCGGAGAATAACCGTTCTTCGGCAGCGATCCGTCCTGAATCCAGTTGCACAATCAGCCATTTGCTCATATCCCGCGCGCTGGAATTAATTCCGCCGGCCGGATTGGTATTGTCGCTGGCAAAAGGGGACACCACCTGGACTTTCCCGTCAATCCGGGCGTGGGGGGTGGCAGCATTGCTCCCCTGACCGGCCTGGGAATGCCGAACATTACTGTCATTCATCCCAATCTTTTTCAAAATTCGTTCGCTCACAAAATCTTCCCAGCTCATCCCGCTGATGGTTTCAATCACTTCTCCTGCTACCAGATAAAGGACATTATCATAGGCATAAATGCTGCGAAAGCTGGTGCTCAACGGAATGAATTGCAGGCGATGCATGATTTCTTTCCTGGTATAGGTGGAGGGTGGCCACCATAACAGATCACCGGCTCCCAATCCCAATCCACTGCGATGCACCAGCAGATCGCGGATGGTAATTTCGCTGGTGACATAAGGATCGGATAGTCGAAATTCGGGCAAATAGCGGATCACCGGCGCGTCCCATTCCAGTTTGCCTTCCTCTACCAACAGCGCCAGCGCCGTCGCGGTAAAGGCTTTGGTGTTAGAGGCAATGGCGAAGAGGGTGCGATCGTCAACCGGATCCGATTCCCCCAGCTTCTTTATTCCATACCCTTTGCTTAAGACCACCTGTCCATTTTTTACAATAGCGATGGCCAGACCCGGGACTTCGAATTTTTCTTGCACTTGTCTCACATAATTGTCCAGTTTGGCTGGTGGTTTGATTTGAGCGTTAACCGCAGATGTAACTGTTAAACTCAAATATGAGATAAGAATCCTCTTCCAGAAAGTGCTCATCAATTTCATTTGTTTCTCCTGTTAAAAATGATAGCTACGATCAATCCCATCCGGAATGGGATGAGATAATGAATATAAATTTGCGAAAATGGTAATGAAAAATCTAAATGAAAATATCTTCTTCAACCAAAACTGGCAAATAGTTCATAAAGAACGAGAACTGACTATAACAGTGGTTTTAATTTAATATTTTATAATTATTTTTAAATACTTGCATTAATTTAAGATATTTTAATTTTGTCTTCGTAAACTACTCAATATTTGAAACTCATCATGTCCCGGTAATTTGCATTCCCAAAAAATCCATCCATTCACACTATTTTTTGTGATATGTTTTGCTGCACTTGAAGGAGAAGAAAAATTTAATCCATCAACAACAAGATAACCATTTTGAACTTTTCCATAATAATAATTCT
>CAYMXZ010000379.1:0-2475 GCA_964394475.1 uncultured Caldithrix sp.
GCGGTATCCTGATTTTTACTACCGTTGGCTTATTTTCTTTGAACTACCTTTTAATCAGCAATTTTCACTGGGAAGGTTGGGTAGGAGTTTCTCTTACCATGTTTAATTTTTTAGTTTTGTTGATATTGTGGATGCTGGCATTAAATCCGCAATGGCTGCCCAAACTATTTGAAAAGTTAAATTGGAAAACCGATAAATTTCAGTGGCTCAAAAATCTATTCCTGGGAGTTCAGCACCTCAGGCGGCGAGATTCGCTGATCATTCTCACTCTTTCTGTGGTATGGCTTATCGTTATTATCATTCAGTATCATGTGATCATTTTAGCCTTTGAAAAAGTAAATTTCTCCTATTCCTTTTTGGCGGTAAGCGCCGCTCTTTTCACCAAAGTGGTTTTACCAGTCTCGATCGGGGATTTAGGAATTCGAGAAGGAGCAACCGTCTATTATTATTCTCTTTTTGCCGTTTCACACACCGCTGCTTTTAATACGGCTCTGCTGATTTTTGTTATTAATTTTTTTATCCCTGCTCTAATTGGTAGTTATTTCGTTTTTTCGTTGACCTGGGAGAATTCAAAAAGTCAAACTGCTAAAGAGTTATCCTGAAGGTGATGATGGCTGTCATTGTTTTTTTCCTCCTCACAGGCCTTATATATATGGGAATGCTTTTTTACTTTCTCATCGGAATATTCCGCATTGCAAACGAAATTCAGCAGCGTCTCTTCTCTGTCACCGTGCTTATCCCGGCCCGCAATGAAGAAAAAAATATTTCCCGTTGTATAGAAAGCCTGTGGAATCAAACCTACCCCAGGGAGTGGTATAGAGTGATTATTATCGATGATCAGTCGACTGACCGCACAGCCGAGGTGGTGGAACAAGTGATTCAGAATAAACCAAATTTTCAATTGCTTCGACATCCACCTCATAATCGATATCCTACTTTTAAAAAACAGGCTTTGTTATATGCCTTAAAGAATGTTCACAGCCAGATTGTGATGACCATCGATGCTGATTCAATCGCACAGCCTGATTGGATTAAAGGAATGGTTGGCCAGTATGATGATGATACTGGTGTAGTGGCCGGTCTGGTCACTTTTCATCAAGAATATGAGCGATCAGTTTTTCACCGTCTGCAAACCCTGGAATTTGCCGGGATTGTCTTTTGTGGGGTCGGTGCGGTCGGACAAAATAATCCATTGATTTGTAATGGAAGCAATCTGTCCTATCGCTTACAGACTTTTCATGAAGCCGGAGGATATGACGGAAATGAATTCGTTCCCTCCGGAGATGATGATTTGTTTATTCAAAACGTTCATAAAAAAACCGCCTGGAAAATAAGATATTCGTTACTTCCTGAGACAATTAACTATACACGACCAGTAAATACCTTATTGGATTTTATCAATCAACGAGCACGCTGGGCTTCAAAATCCCTGTATTACCCCCAGCGCTGGCTTTTTTTTCTGATGCTGATGATCTATTTCTATTATCTCCTGCTGGTTGTGTTTTTTCCCCTGACTTTACTTCAGGTTATTTCCTGGAAAATTTATCTGCTGGGTCTGAGTCTCAAAATGGTGCCTGAGTTTTTTATTGTCAACCAAGCCATGAAAGTTTTGAAGAGACGACCCCTGATGAAATATTTTAGTCTGGCTCAAATCTTCCAGATTTTGTATGTGGTAATAGTGGGATTTCTGGGATTCATTCATAAGTATACCTGGAAAGGTCATTCTGGTGGATCTGCGAAGAAGAATGTATAATTTAGTGTTATCCACGTTTTCTGATTTAATCTGGAAGGGTCCTTCCGGCACGAACACACTTTTTTTAACCTTCGATGATGGGCCTTATCCGCCGATTACTCGAAGGGTCCTGGAAATTTTAGATCAGTATAAAGTTCCGGCAGTTTTTTTTCTGTTAGGACATAAAATTCAGGAATATCAGAAAGAAATACAATTTCTCTCTTATGATGCCCATCGGCTGGGTAATCATGGTTTTAATCATGAACCCATTCTTTTTAAAGGATCAACGCAATTAATCTCAGAAATAAAAAACACCGATGAGTTAATTCTGAAATATTTTCATAAGCATTCTCTGTATTTTAGGCCACCCTATGGGATGTGGCGACCTGGCATGGACCGTATCTTAAAATCCTGTTCGAAGCGTCTGCTCTTATGGTCGCTCCCGGCGAATGATTTTAAATGGCCTGCGGAGCGGGTTTTTAATTATCTTATTAAAAATGTCGTTTCTGGTGATATCATTGTTTTTCATGATTCTCAGAAAGCGGGTGAAACGGTACTGCAGGTGCTTCCTCGTTTTCTGGAGCATTCGCTGAAGAATAATTGGCGATTTGGCCTTTTATAAACTTGTGAGTACAAATTTGAAAATCTATCAATCATACGCCAAAATAAATCTGGGCTTGAGAGTCGTTGGCAAACGTCCCGATGGATATCATAATTTAGAATCTATATTTCAGGAAATATCG
>CAYMXZ010000380.1:0-2462 GCA_964394475.1 uncultured Caldithrix sp.
GCATGGCATTTAGGCCATTATTGTATGCTTCGTACCAGGCTGGTCCGGTAGCAGAATACCCTGTGGAGAGAAGGATTGAAAAAACGAAAATACTCACCATGATCGAGGAAATATGGGTAACAGTTTTCATGAAGTCACCTTTCAACAGAATCTAAAAAAGTTAATTTAATCCTTATGTAATAATACTCTGTATCATCGGAAAACTTTTTATAATTTATAACATAAAGAAAAAATTTAAAAGTAAAATTATTATATACTTCATAATATATGAAAATAGTGAAATTTTGCCTTAAAATAAATTTTTTATTCTTGACTTACTCTGGCTTCGAGTAACTCATATTTCTTGTTCTATTAAGTAGAATGTCTTATCCAGCTGTGAAAGGTAAAGACATTTTAAAATAAAACGAATTATCAATGGAACTCCTTTTCAGAAATAACTATATTTTTATCCGGCAATAAAGTACATATTCCAATGATAGATAAACAGGTTTTGCATCATCTTCACTTAGATAGATTTGTAACGGTCGATATTGAGACCACTGGTTTAGATTATTTAAAGGAAGAGATTATTGAAATTGCAGCGGTACGTTTTGTAAATGGTCTTGAACAAAAGCATTTTCATATGCTTTTACGCCCCAGCCAAAGAATACCCTCTCATATCAGTCGCTTAACTGGTATCACCGATGAAATGGTAGAAAAATGTTCGGCTTTTCAAGAAATCGCTGGTTTATTTCTGGATTTTATTCGTAATGATCCTTTAGTTGTACATAATGCGACTTTTGATATTCCCTTTCTGGAATATCATCTGCAGAAAAGCGCTCTTGAAAAATTTAATCATCTGTCAAAATCTTCTTCATTATTGCCAAACACAGTGTATGATACCCTGACCTTAGCCAGAATTTTTCTTCCCTTTCAAGCAGGATTTTCCCTGGGGAAATTAGCTCAATATTTTCATATCGAGATAGACCATCCTCACCGGGCCTTACCAGATGCGCGGGCTACCGGAGAACTATTTCTAAAATTGACTGAAATTTCTTTAAACACCGATTTCAAAGATATTCGAAGAATCGTTGATATCATAGAACCAATTGAAGATACCAATAAAACCTTTTTCCAAGGTGTATTCGAATTCTTAGCCAGTGGCAAATATCAGAAAATACCCGCACTCGATAAGGAAACCTTTATTTATTCTACCCAATTCTACAATATTATTGGCGAAGAGAATACCCCCGAAAGTGGTCAGTTAAAGACCGAACCGATTGATGAAACAGAGATCGCATCATTTTTTGATGAAGGGGGAATGCTGGAAAAATCATTTGGGAGATTTGAACATCGCCGTGTGCAGGTGGAAATGGCGGAACAGGTAGCCAAAGCCTTTAACGAGTCTAAATTCCTGGTAGTGGAGGCAGGCACCGGGACAGGAAAATCGATGGCGTATCTTTTGCCCGCCATTAAATGGAGCGTAAAGAACTATGGACCTTTCGGGCGGATCATCATCAGCACCAATACCAAAAACCTTCAGGAACAGCTCTTTTTTAAAGATTTACCCATTCTGCATAGTATACTTCCTGATAAATTTAAAGCAGTTCTGCTAAAAGGTAAGGCCAATTATCTCTGTCTGGACAAGTGGTACACCATTCTGCACGATATGAAATATCGCCTGGCACCTTATGAGCGTCAAAGAATATTGCCGCTGGTGCTCTGGGTAAAAAAAACTGAGACGGGTGATATTTCAGAGAACAATGGTTTTGCGGTTGAGAGGAATGCCAGTTTATGGTCAAAATTTGTTGCAGAAGATAATTATTGTCCGGGCCGTACCTGTAAGTACTATCAGCAATGCTTCTTATGGCGGGTGAGAAATCAAGCGCGGGATGCTCACCTGGTTTTGGTAAATCATTCACTGCTTTTCTCAGACCTGGCAGCCGAAAACAGTATCTTGACGGAATATGTGAACGTGATCTTTGATGAAGCCCATAACATTGAAAAAGTGGCTACCGATTATCTGGGAATACAAATCTCCTGGTGGGATTTCCGGGAAGTTTTGCAGCGCTTATATCAGAAAGATAGAAATGAAACTGGTCTACTGATTCAGCTAAAGAAACGATTGCAATTGAGTGAACTGGAATCTGCAAAAAAAGAGCTTCTGCTTACTCAATTGGGAAGTCTTATTCCCCTGGTCAATAATAGCTGGATGGCTGCTCAGGGATTTTTTAAAGAACTCACTGCCGTTTTACGCTCCTTTTTCATCGATGTCGAATTGACAGAATTTAGTTCTAAAATTCGCTATCAAAAGAGAGATGGTTTGAAGGAGAAACTTTATTCTTATCAACATGAACTTAGTGAATTGTTGAGACGCCTGCAGAATAATATTCATTCAGTGATTGAGCTGCTTCGAGAAATTCCAGCCGATAGTTTTCGTTATCAAAAGCAAATTCAGCAGGAGTTATTTGAATTAACCACAA
>CAYMXZ010000381.1:0-2439 GCA_964394475.1 uncultured Caldithrix sp.
GCATTACAGGGTTAAACTGGCCTTGAGTTTCAGCCTGTTCCTGAGGGTCGTTCCAGCGAAGAAATTATTTTGGCCGCCGTGGTCGGTAAAACGACACCCGATATTTATTCGAATATGTGGCAGGGGGATGTAGAATATTATGCCCGATCGGGCGTTTTAATTCCATTGGACACACTGCCAGGATTCCTGGAGTTTATGCAAGAGCGCTGTGATAGCGCGACCCTGGCTGAGGTCACTTCCAGCGATGGCCACATCTACCAAATTCCCTGGAAGATCAATCCGATTATGATGTTGTATAATGTGGAAATTTTCAGGCAGCTGGGATTTCTTCCTCCACCTGCCAATTATTCTGACTTTATCCGCGCCGCTTCCCTTCTGGATAATGATGTAAATAAAGATGGGTACATTGATCGCTGGATTGGTTACTGTGAAGTCTTAGTGGTGTGGTACCAGCGTTTTTTCGATTTTTATCCCCTCTATTTAGCCGCCTCACATGGCGCACCTCTGGTTAAAAATGATAGCATCGTTTTTAATAATACCTATGCTGTAGAAGTTTTCCGTTTTCTCCAGACACTTTACTCAAAGAAATTTTTACCCAGGGAAAGATTATCAGCGCGCAGTGATGCTTTCCTGTCCAGTGTGATCGCTACCCGTTTTGCCGGGCCATGGGAAATTGCCCATGCGGAAAAATTTAAACCGGAAGGATTTGAATATGATTTTTCTCCTTTGCCGGTTCCTGATGATCACCAGGGCGAAATTTATACCTATGGCGATCCCAAAAATATTGTGATGTTTAATACCTGTACTTATCCTCGAAAAGCCTGGGAGTTCTTAAAGTTCATGCTCAATAAAGTCTACGATAAACGTTTTCTGGAAATCACCCATCAAATTCCGAGACGGAAAAATTTGTTTGAAGATGAATTTTTTAAAGACTATTTTGATAAAAATCCCAAAATGATACCCTTTGCCCGACAGGCTCAATTTGTGCGGGGAGCTGATGTTTGTCCAGTGCTTAAAGAAATCTTCGATATTATTTCGCAAGAGTATGAAGCGTGTGTTATCTACAACACCAAGTCTCCCGAGCAGGCGATACAGGACGCGGCAAATTCTGCGCAATTGCTTTTAAAATAATCTGTTCAAATTGATCTGGATAAGCTGATGAAAGTTCGTGTGAAAAATGTTACTGGTTATCTAATGATTTCTCCATATCTTATTCACTTTTTAGTTTTCATTGCTTTTCCAGTGACATTTTCCCTGCTGTTGATGTTCCATCGCTGGAATATTATTTCTCCCATGGAATTTATCGGTCTGAATAATTTTTATCGTCTGGTCCATGATGTCTATTTTTGGCGCTCCATATTTAATACCCTTATTTTCCTGGTGATTCATGTTCCCCTTCAAATTATCGTGGCTCTATTTTTTGCAGAACTGTTGAATCAAAAAATACGCCTGCGAGGATTTTTCCGGGCCGCCTTTTTTCTTCCGGTCGTGGTATCAGGGGTTGTGGTTACCATGCTCTGGGAACAGCTGTATGGTTATGATACCGGTTTGCTCAATCGATTATTGGTAAGCATCGGGCTGCAGAAAATTGGTTGGTTGGTTTCTCCTCAAATCGCTATGCCGTCTATTGCCCTTATGGCTACCTGGAAGAATGTCGGTTTGTATATTATTCTTTTTTTAGTTGGCTTGCAAAGTGTCCCTTCTAATTACTATGAAGCCGCCGATCTGGAAGGTGCCAGTCATTGGCAAAAATTCTGGCATATTACTTTTCCCAGCATTAACCCAACTATTTTTATGGTGGTGATTTTATCGACCATTGGCGGATTTTCGCTTTTCATTGAACCTTACATTATGACGGGTGGTGGGCCACTAAATAGCACTCTTTCGGCTGTCCTCTACATCTACAAACAGGGATTTTTCTATTATCACATGGGGTATGCAGCTACCCTGGGTTTCTTCTTCGCCGTGATCATCTTATCCGTGGTTACGCTGCAAAAACGTTTTATTGAAAAGGAAACAGGTGTCTGATGATAAAGAAGTTCATCATTTATGGTTTTTTATTCATAGGGAGTGTGATATTTGTTTATCCGTTCTTCTGGATGGTAAGTGCTTCTTTATCACCGGAAAATGAATTAAGCCATTTGACATTTTTACCAAGTGTATTGACTCTCCAGAGCTATAAACAAGTGCTGGAAAAAATTCCAATCATTCGCTCTTTTCTGAATAGTCTGTTCGTATCATTGTCTATTACTGCCGGCGTATTGATATTTAGTTCTATGGTTGGATATGCTCTATCACGATTAAGATTTCGGGGACGCCAGCTGATTTTTTACATTATTATTTTTACCATGACTCTTCCGTTCCAGATCACCTTGATTCCCCAGTATATCCTGATGGTAAAATTTACCTGGATTGATACTTTTTTATCATTAATTGTTC
>CAYMXZ010000382.1:0-2427 GCA_964394475.1 uncultured Caldithrix sp.
GGCCAGATTTCGCAATGAATCCACTGTACGACATTAACTGGTGTCGTATACCACATTTTTACTACAATTTTTATGTGTATCAATACGCCACAGGCATTGCGGCAGCGACTACTCTGGCTCAGAAAATTCTCAATGGTGATAAAAAAGCCCGCGATGCGTATCTTTATTTTCTCAGCCGAGGAAGTTCTGACTATTCCATCAACCTTCTGAAAGATGCCGGAGTTGATATGACCTCTCCTGAACCCATTGAAGCGACACTTCGCCTGTTCAGCAAGTTGTTGAATGAGATGAAAACCCTTTCTCACCAGAATGATTTACAAAAATGATTGAAAACAGGCAACTACATAGTTTTCCACACGACAATTTTTCAATTGGACGATTCTTTTGGAAAAAGCTGGGGCATACGCGAAAAGGAAATCGCCATATCGAGGAGACTAATATTATAAGCTATAGAGGCATAATTGACTTTTCTTTTTGCTCTTCTGGTTTCCTCCAGGAACTGAAACTATATTTGCATTGATTTTTTTATCAATAATCATTATTATTTCTCTTCGTTTATATTAGTTACAGATGACAATGAACACAAAAAAACCTAAAGTTTTCATTACCCGAAGAATCCCGGACGTTGGATTAGACCTACTACACAAGTCCTGTGATGTGGAAGTGTATGATGGTGAAGATAGTATTTCATACCAACTTTTAGTTGAAAAATTAAAGGATATCGAAGGAATTATTACATTACTTTCTGATAAAATTGATAAAAACGCCTTATCCCGGGCATCGAAACTGCGAGTAGTAAGTAATTATGCAGTAGGTTACGATAACATTGATGTCCCCTATGCTACCAGTCGAGGTATACTCGTGACCAATACTCCCGGCGTGCTTACCGACGCCACTGCCGATTTAAGCTGGGCCTTATTGATAGCTGTCGCAAGGCGGATAGTTGAAGGGGATCGCATTATGCGTGAAAAGAAATTTCGTGGCTGGTCACCCTTATTTCTGTTGGGTCAGGATCTTAAAGGAAAAACTCTGGGGATTCTTGGGGCCGGGAGAATCGGTACGGCGGTAGCGGAGCGCAGTGTGGGGTGGAAGATGACCATTCTTTACTACGACCGGATTGAGAATCCATACCTGGAAAAAACGTTATTGGCTCGCCGGGCCAGTTTTACTGAGCTTATTCAGCAGTCTGATTTTATCTCCATTCATTTACCGTTAACCGCTGAAACAAAGCATTTGATTAATGAACAAATCTTGCAGCAAATGAAAAAGTCGGCCATACTCATTAACACCGCGCGTGGAGCGGTAATTGATGAAAAAGCATTGGTGAAGGCTTTAGAAAATCACTGGATTGCTGGCGCGGGTCTGGATGTGTTCGAAAATGAGCCCGAAGTAACACCAGGCCTGGAGCGCCTGACCAATGTAGTGCTTGCTCCCCACATTGGCAGTGCCACCATTCAAACCCGCCAGGAAATGGCCAGAATGGCTGCCATCAATTTAATTGATGCGTTAGAGGGTCGTCTTCCCAAATTCACCATCAACCCAGAAGCTTTTAAGAGCAACTCAATCAATAAATGATAAAAATGTTTTCGGCAGGAGATGCACATGGAAAAACTAAATGGTAAAAAAATCTTAATAGTAGTCGGTAAGAGAAACTATAATGAGCAGGAATTCGAACATCTTTATCAGCTTTTTCAGGAAGAAGGGGCCATGGTGGAAGTGGCCAGTCAGGAAACAGGTAAAATCATGGGACGATTAGAAGGGTTTATTGTTCCTCATCTATTAATCAAAGATGCCAAGCCTCAAAACTACGATGCTATCATTTTGATTGGTGGTTATGGAGCCTATGCTTTCTTATGGGATGATGCACAGCTGCATGAACTCTTGCGACAAGCACATCAATTGAATAAACTGATAGCGGCGGCCAGCCTTTCGGCTGTCACTCTGGCCAATGCGGGAATCTTGCAAGGAAGGAAAGCGACAGTTTATCCTGATTATAACGCCGCGGTCATATTGGCAGAAAAAGGTGCTCACCACGTTTATCAAAGTGTCGTGGTTGACGATAATATTATTACCAGTAATCATCCCCGTAAGGTGAAGCAGCTGGGAGAAGCAATTGTGAATAAATTGGCAGGATAAAAATGGGAAAAAAATCCCCCAAAGCTTATAAAAATTCAGAATTTTTAGGAAGCAGAGATGCCCGCACTATCCGCATCCTGGCAGAATACCTGGAGCCGGAATCGCGCTTCCGACGATTGAATGTAAAAGATACTATTGTATTCTATGGATCTGCCCGGGTGATTGACGGGGAAACAGCCAGAAAAAATTATGAAGCATGCCAGACACAAATGGCCCAGCATCCCACAACCGAAAACCGGCAAAAGTTTCATGAAGCTGAAATTCGCCTTAAAATGTCTCGTTACTATGATG
>CAYMXZ010000383.1:0-2418 GCA_964394475.1 uncultured Caldithrix sp.
AAGCGGGGGCATCCCTCGTTTGTTCAGACATTCGGCGATATACACCATAAGTACTTCTGTGCAAAGGCTCCAGGGTCTGATCCTCACCCCCATCTATACCAATCTTACCTATCTTCCAGAAATGAGCCAATACAGCAATTATGGACTGGTCTATACCTTCATCGCATTTATGAATTTTGTTTACATGTACGGGATGGACTCAGCTTTTTTACGCTATTATTATCTGGGGAAAAGCGATCGCAGAACGGTTTTTTCCAGTACATTTTTTGTTTTGCTTATTTCAGGTTGCATCACCAGTCTGTTCATTTCCCTCTTTGCTGGTTCGATTGCCCGTGGAGTATTATTTAATAAAGATTTATCGAATCTAATACGTTTAGCTGCTGCCATCTTATTTCTCGATTCTATAGGCAATCTACCGTTTCTTTTACTACGGGTGGAAGAAAAACCAGTTAAGTTTACCGTGTTTCGCATGCTTCGCTTCGGGATCGAAGTTCTTTTGAATATCCTGTTTGTGGTAAAAATGAAAATGGGCGTTCCGGGAATTTTATATGCCAATATAATTGCGGCAACCATTAACCTATTCATCATGTTACCGTTTGCCCGGAAATTTTTAGCGCTTACTATTGATCACCACTTGCTGGTCGAAATGGTAAAATTTGGATTGCCTTTTCTCCCTAATGGAATTGCCTATATGACCATCGAAATGATTGATCGTTTTTTAGTAACCAGATATTTAGGGAAGGACGTCATGGCATTTTATCATGCCAATTATAAATTTGCGAGTGTACTTTTACTGGTCATTGTCGGATTTCGTAATGCCTGGCAACCGTTCTTTCTAAAAGTATCTCAACAGCCTGATGCGCGTAACCTTTATAGCCGGGTTATGCGCTATTATCTTCTGGCCGCTGGCGCCATAATCGTTTTTATTACTTTGTTTATTAGGGATTTATTAACCTATAAATATTTTCATTCATTCTATGTATTGGGAAAAGATTATTGGCCCGGGATTGATTTTATCCCCTGGATCATTCTCTCCTATTTATTCTTTGGAATTTATATCATTTTTACTCCAGCTTTTTACATCCAGAAAAAAAGTCAGTATATGATGTTGTTTACGGGGGTTGGGGCCTTGCTGAATATTTTATGTAATATTTGGTTAATTCCGCGGATTGGAATCTGGGGAGCGGTAATCGCCACCGTTCTTGCCTATTTAGTCATGGCGCTTTTAATTGGAATCGTTGCACAAAAAATTTACCCTGTGCCAATAGATGTGAAAAGAGGCGCCATACTTTTCTTTCTGATTGCTGTAATTTATTTTGTATATTTTGCGCTGGATTTAAGTTTTTTACTGCGCGGGATTCTATTTCTGTTATTTTTGGTTCTGAGCTGGCAGGTATTGCTTCTCCCTGCTGAAAAAACCGTAATTCCGCAGAAACTTTTAAAATTGAAGAGAACCAACAAAGCACCATGAGTCAAAACAAACTGGCATTAGCGATACTCTGGCATCATCATCAGCCTTATTATAAAAGTAGCAGTGGCGTTTATCAAATGCCCTGGGTGCGGTTCCATAGCACCAAAGATTATCTGGATCTTCTGCTGGTTCTGAAAGAATTTCCAGCAGTGAAGCAAAATTTTAATCTGGTCCCCTCTCTTTTACTTCAAATTCAGGATTATGTGGAAAACAATGCGACTGATGTTATCTGGAATCTCACTGCCACCAGCGCCGATAAACTGACTCCTGAAGATAAGAAGAAGATTCTGGAAAATTTTTTCATCATCAATATTAATAATATGGTTAAGCCTTATCCCCGCTATTATGAGTTATATCTCAAGCTGAAAAATTTTCTGAAGGATGAATCCCTCGATCGACATTTACAGGCTTTTACAGTCGAAGAATATCGCGATTTACAGGTGTGGTATAACCTTTCCTGGATTGGTATCGAATCACGCCGCAAACCGGAAATCGCCAAACTTTTCAAAAAAGGACGCATGTTTACCGAAGACGATAAAAAGTCTTTATTGGAGGAAATCCGGAAGATTATGGGAAATATTATCCCAACTTTCAGGGACATGTGGAATTCTGATCAAATTGAATTAAGCACTTCGCCTTTTTATCATCCCATCCTGCCTTTGTTGTGTAACACCGCCGTCGGTAAGGAATCTGATCCCAATATTGTTTTACCTTCCCGACCATTCATTCATCCTGAGGATGCCGAATTGCAGGTTAAAAAGGGACTTGATTATTTCGAAAAAATCTTCAACCGAAAACCAATGGGAATGTGGCCTTCAGAAGGCAGTGTGAGCATGGAAGCCTTAGAGATTCTGGCTCGACAAGGTGTGACCTGGGCGGCGACTGATGAAGGTATATTAGCTCATACCCTGCGGGAAAAATTCTCTCAGAGTCGTATTTATCAACCG
>CAYMXZ010000384.1:0-2411 GCA_964394475.1 uncultured Caldithrix sp.
TTACATCGTTTTGTTCCCCTTGTGAAACGAGAATTGTTATTTTACCCATCTCGTTGGCATCTTCAAGCGCGTTCATCTGTTCCTCCCATTCTACCCAGGTTTTGTTTCTTCCAGGCCAGCCGGCAGCGAAATTCTCGACCAATACCCCGTCTAGTGAATTCAGATAGCCACGCCAAACTTGATAATCGCGTACAACTGTGATGTTCGCAAACATTTTTCGACCTGATGGTTCAAAGTATTCACTCCGCAGATACTCGAGAAAACCTTTAATTGCTGTACGATACTCTTCATCGGTTTTATATTTTTGAGGCAATTGCCCGATGCTTCTGAAATGACCAAGACTTGAATGTGTATTGTCGATAAAGATGCTGTTCCATCCATATTGCTCCTGCAATTCTTTGGCCCTGCTTAACCAAAATGCACGAAAACCGGGATTCCCAGGATCCATAAAATATACTTCATCACCACCGATTCGCTTACCAAATCGATCTAACAAAAACCAATCAGGATGTTCAGCATCGATCATGCAAAAATCTCCTACATGAAATGCCACCTGATTGCCACGGGGAAGGTCAGTACAATTTCCCGGATCTCGAATTTCAATCAAGAGAAGATATTGGGAGATGATACTGTTCACTCCCAAACTCCTTAATTGGTCTTTGGCTTGTTCATCTTTATGTGTAAGAATAAAAAAATCAAAATTTTTGGAAAGGGTGACTAGCGAATCGTTTTTTGGCGGCTTGTAAAACCATGCTAGCTGAACCTGAAATGGTTCTATAGGGATGGTGGGCGGAGCAAGTGGATCGAATACCGGAAGTATGTTTTTAGTAGCGAGTTCTTCGGCAGCACCATTTTCTGAAAATGATTTTCTTTCCCAAGGGACTATCAGAGTTGCCGCTATGAAGATCGTGAGAATGATCAAAAAAAATTGAAATAGTTTTCTCTTTTGCTGCATCATAATATTAACTCTAAAAAGGGAAAAATATCTTCATTTGACTGAATTCTATTTGAGTAGACACTGTGAGCAGTGAGCAAGTCGTATCCGGTAAATACATTAAGAACTATGGATTTATTTGGGTTCTCTTTGTGGTCTCAGATTGATCTTGCCTCGGGCTGATGTTCTTCAAGACGTCATTTCTATATTATACTGGAATGGTTTGTATCGCTTTGCAAATAGTTCAGTATTAGATTTATACCCAGGACGGTCACAAATTGTGCTTTTTTACAGGAAGGAATGCGCAATTTATAACCGTGGGTATTATATCCTCGTCGTTTACGGCGGCATTCAACTTTTACACCTATTGAAAGGAAAGTCTATCCTATTTATGATCAGCACATCTGCATACGATTTTGACGCGCAAAAGGAACAAATGCTCCCCCCAGTTTTCATTGTTGGTGCACCGCGTTCGGGTACCACTCTCCTGGCTGTACTATTAGACAGACACTCTAACATTGCCATTGGTCCAGAAACCCAATTCTTTACGATGTTCATTCCGCAGATTTGGGCCAATAAAAGACCTGAGACATATGAACAGCTTGTTGATTCTGCGCTTGAATTTGAGCGGATTGCAGATTTCGGTCTGGAACGCGACCAATTGCTCCAACAATTTCGGAACTATGAATTATCCTTCGGGAACCTGCTGCGTGCGATCATCGAGACTCATGCGATCCGGCAGGCCAAGCGACATCCGGGAGAGAAAACCCCGCTTCACCTCGAGCATGTCCCTATGATTCTCAACCAGTTCCCAAATTCGAAAGTTATTTGTGTCATCCGGGATGGGCGGGATGTGGTTCGCTCATTGCTGGATGTTCCCTGGGCTACGCCAGGCAATCCCAGGCGATTTCGACGGTTTTGTATGAGATGGAACGATAGGGTTGAGGCAATGATCAATTATGAAAAGACACTGCCCTTGGATCGTTACATGACTGTCAAGTTTGAAGACATCCTAAAGGGACCGAAAGCTGAACTCGAAAAGATATGTGCTTTTATCGGAGAAGAGTTTGAACCAACACAACTTGAACCAGCACAAACGTCCAGTGTAATCCCTGACTGGGAAAAGAAATGGAAAAACAAAGCTTCAGAAATGCTTGATCCTGGGCGCGTCGAAGCTTGGCGAAGATCTGCGGATCGGGATCAGATCTGGGCCATGAATAGTATGATGGGAGATATGCTTGAAAGGATGGGGTACGCGGATACAAAGCTTGAGGAATGTCCACCGGCCGTGCGGGCAAAGCTGTTCGTTCAGAAGATCCCGTATTCAAAAAGGGCGCGGAAATTGGCCTCCCTTTCACTGAAAATCTTGAAAAAGCTAAGGCTCGCGAGGTAGGTTTTTTGTCACCTAAGATATTCTCGTACCCAGGGCTATCGCATCTAAATTCGATTTTTGGCTGTTTTTCAGCCTTTTCATGGC
>CAYMXZ010000385.1:0-2398 GCA_964394475.1 uncultured Caldithrix sp.
GTGTTTGGGAACCTGTAACCAGGGAATTTCTATGGTGATTTATCCAGATGGCATCTGGTATGGCAAAGTAACGGAAAGTGACATACCAGAAATTATCGAAAAATCATTACTGAAAAATGAGAAAATTGATCGTCTTTTGATGCCTTTCATGCGAAAGAAAATGTGATCCCTTTTTCCTTTAGAAATTACTTAACACGCTTCTCTTTAGAATCGGTTCATCCTGTTGATAATTGGGAAAAAATCATGTTGTTTGATCTCAGAAAAAACTTATCTCTTCTCATACCGAATTCTCCTGCTGGAAAAAGTTTTTTCCGGTAAAACAATTTCGGCTATGCTCCAATTTTTGAGTGTAGAATACGATCATTTATCAGATTCCGGTTGTAAGCCGTTACAGTTCGGCAATCCATGGTGAGGATAAAGAAAGATAGGTAATTTGATTTAACTTAAATTTTTATTATATTTTACGTGTATATATTTTATGGAATCCTGATAAAGAACAATTATCAGTCAATCCATACTTTATAATACCGGTTAATATGAAACGGATACTGAGAGGTAAATGCAGAACATCCGCTTAACAGTGGAATATGAGGGAACAAATTATCATGGTTGGCAGAGTCAGGCCAATGCCCGGGGGATTCAGGATATTCTGGAGGAGGCAATCTTTAAACTTACTCAGGAACGGGTGCGGATCATTGCCGCAGGAAGGACGGATAGAGGGGTTCACGCCCGCGGACAGGTCGTCAATTTCCATCTGGGGAAAAATTTACCTCAAAAAAACATTTATATGGGTTTAAATGCCTATTTGCCACCTGATATTGTAGTCAAAAAAGCGGAATTCGTTTCTCCCGAATTTCATTCTCGTTTTGATGCAAAAAGGAGAGTGTATCAATATTTCATCAGCTTTGAACGAACAGCCATTTATCGAAATTTTTGCTGGCAATTGTTTTCTAAAGTCAATGTGGAAATGCTTCATCCACTGGCAGAGATGGTTATCGGTGAACATGATTTTGCCTCTTTTTGTCGATTGGAATCACAGACCACCCATAAAAAGTGTATCGTTTATGAATCCAGCTGGCGTCTTGAAAATGATTTTCTAATCTATCGCATTTCTGCTAACCGGTTTTTACATGGAATGGTGCGAACGCTGGTTGGAACCATGATTGATGTCGGACGTGGTAAACTGCTTCCGCTGCAATTTGTCTCAATCTTTCAGGCGAAGGATCGTCTGCAAGCGGGAGAGGCTGCACCGGCAAGAGGCTTGTTTTTAGAGGAAGTTATT
This sequence comes from uncultured Caldithrix sp., assembly GCA_964394475.1. Lineage (GTDB taxonomy): Bacteria > Calditrichota > Calditrichia > RBG-13-44-9 > RBG-13-44-9 > RQOF01. The sequence continues at coordinate 1,283 of CAYMXZ010000385.1, forward strand.
TATTAAATTTAGCCAAATGGAGGCTTAATGTTTTTTAGAAAAAGACTGATTTTACTTTTCATCCTTATCTTCCCGATTGAATGGAATTGTCGAAACCGCGATAATCTGCAAAACCAGATCATTGATTCATTATCAATAAAATCAGCTATCGCCCAGACCGATACCCTCCAACCAGAAAATGTGCAGGATAGGTTATATTCCTCTCGACAAAATGCCATCACCCAGGCCGTCGCTCAGGTCAGTCCGGCGGTGGTTGGCATTACGGTTACTGAAATTCAGAGAGTTGTACAGCGAAATCCATTTTTAGATGATCCCTACTGGCGATTTTTTTTCCCGGAGCTTTTTCAAGATCGCGTGTTTGAGAGACCGGTGACCAATCTGGGCAGTGGTTTTATCGTCTCCCCCGATGGCTATATATTGACCAATGATCATGTGGCAGGTAAAGGGGATGAAATTATTATCACCCTTCCAGGTGGAGAGCGACATAAAGCCATCTTAGTCGGAACCGATCGGGTTTCAGATGTGACACTGTTGAAAATTGATGGCAATAACTTTCCCTACGTCAAACTGGGAAATTCGGATGATCTCATTGTAGGAGAGTGGGTAATTGCACTGGGTAATCCCTTTGGACTATTTGAGTTGGGAAATCAACCCACGGTGACGGTAGGAGTAATCAGTGCCATCAATCGTAATTGGGGTAAAATTCCCGAAAGTGGTCGGGTATATAAAGATATGATTCAAACTGATGCGGCGATAAATCATGGAAATAGTGGTGGTCCCCTGGTGAATGCCCTGGGTCAGGTGATAGGAATGAACACCTTTATTTATACCGGCAGCCGTTACCAGGAAGGTTTTGTGGGACTCGGTTTCGCGATCCCGATTAATCGCATAAAGAAAATTAGTGAGCAGATCAAAGTAAGTGGGGGGGTAAATCGCAATATCTGGTGGGGATTTAAAGTACAGGATCTGAATGATGTGATTATACGTGCGCTGGAATTAAAAGTAAAACAGGGAGTTATTGTAACGCAGATCGAACCAGGCAGTTCTGCCGATAAAGCAGGTCTGAAAACTGAAGATGTTATTATTCGGGTTGGTAATATGAGCATTAGCAATACC
>CAYMXZ010000386.1:0-2372 GCA_964394475.1 uncultured Caldithrix sp.
ATAGAAAAGATGCCGATTTTTCAGTTGGGAAAAAGTGAAATAAATTTTGAAAACCTGACTATCCGTTCAAAACAAAATATCTTTCACCTCACCGCCATAGAAGCCAGCCTTTTAAAATATATGATTGATAATCGTGGAAAAGTGGTATCACGGCGTGAACTCCTGGAAAATGTCTGGCATACCAGTTCTGATCTGGAAACCAGAACCATCGATAATTTTATCATGCGTTTGAGAAGATATCTGGAGGTCAATCCCGACCACCCAGTTTTTATAAAAAGCGTTCGAGGGATTGGTTATCTACTAGCAGAAAAATAATCCATTCACACTGACTCTTTTTGTATCAATCACGTTGACCTGGATATGTCTGCTAATTGTTATGATACCTGAGAAAAATGTTTTGTTACCATACCAACGCTTTGTGCGATGATCTCCTCTGAAAGCATATCATCATTTCACTCCCTTAAAAAACAACCCCATCTCAAACTGAATTTTCTCTTGTTTCAGAATTTTTGTTCTTCTATTTTGTTGACAAGCTAATTTTTTTTAAAAATGGTATAGTAAAAAATCACCAATTTTTTTACTTTATTCAATAAATTAATCGAACAGATTCAACCGATGAAACGCAAACAGATTATTCCACTCATATTAATTTTCTCTCATCTAACCTTCCTCAATGCTTTTTCTCATACTCCAATGGTAGGAAGAAATGGAATGGTGGTTTCTTCCTGCCCGCTTGCCTCAAAGGTAGGAATTGATATTTTAAAACGGGGCGGAAATGCTATCGATGCCGCTGTAGCAGTAGCCTTCACGCTGGCGGTGACCTACCCTCAAGCCGGTAATATCGGTGGTGGAGGCTTCATGCTGATACAACTGGCTGATGGAACTACTACTGCTATCGATTATCGCGAAACGGCTCCGCTGCAGGCAACACCCAATATGTATCTGGATGCTGAAGGAAATATCATTCCCGATTTGAGCCTGCGAGGACCGCAAGCGGCTGGAGTTCCAGGAACAGTCACAGGATTGACGTTCGCACTTGAACATTACGGAACCATGGATTTAAAAACCGTCTTAAAACCCGCCATTCAACTGGCTAAAAAGGGCTTTCCGGTTAACTTTGACATGAGCCAGGATTTTAATAGGCTAAAAGCAGATTTTCAAAAGTATCCTTCGACCGCTAAAATATTTTTAAAAAACGGTACACCCTATCAAATGGGAGATATTTTTCGTCAACTGGATTTGGCAAAAACCTTAGAGCAGATTGCGAAGCATGGTTCAAACGCTTTTTATCATGGCCCAATTGCCAGGCTTATCGACCAGGCGATGAAAAGAGATGGGGGACTCATCTCCCTGGAAGATTTGGCACTATACCAGCCTGTAATCCGTGAACCATTGATCAATACCTACCGAGGCTATACTATCTACACCATGCCACCACCTACTGCAGGTGGAATCATTTTGTGTGGTATATTAAATGCAATGGAACCAGACAACCTTCAAGCAATGGGTCATAATTCGGCGAAGTATATCCATCAGTTTGCCGAAATCTGTAACCATTACTATGCCGACCGTGCTTTTTTCATGGGAGATCCCGACTTTGTTAACATTCCAGTAACTGGTTTGATATCAAAAGAGTACGCCCTTCAAATACGTCAATCAATTGATCCTGAATGTCATATTCCCAGCCAATATGTTTCCCATGGGGATAGTGTGTGGTTAACAACCTACCTTTCCCAACCACCGGAACCGGATAATACTACCCATTTTTCAGTGGTTGACCGCTGGGGGAATGCAGTTAGTAACACGTATACATTAAACGATTCGTATGGTTCCTACTACGTTGTGGAAGGAGCTGGATTCTTATTAAATAATGAGATGGATGATTTCAGCATTAAGCCAGGAGCACCAAACATTTATGGACTGGTGGGATATAAAGCAAATTCAATCTTGCCCCGCAAACGAATGCTCAGTTCGATGACACCGACCATCATCACCAAAGATGGAAACTTATTTTTGGTTTTAGGATCACCAGGAGGATCGAAGATTATCACCTCCGTTTGTCAGGTAGTATTAAACGTTATCGACCATCATATGAATATTCAGGATGCGGTGCTGGCTCCTCGTGTCCATACGCAATGGTTACCTGATGAATTGGTCATTGAACCACTGGGTATCTCCGCTGATGTGGTCACTCTTCTGCAATCGAAAGGACATAAAGTGAGAACCAGTAATTATATGGGAGAAGTGCAGGCAATTATGGTGCATGCCGAACGGGGATTATTATTTGGAGCCATCGATCTACGATTTGGAAATTCGGCAGTGGCCAGTTATTAATTGATGGTAATCAGCATTGCGCGCATTTTATAGAATCT
>CAYMXZ010000387.1:0-2371 GCA_964394475.1 uncultured Caldithrix sp.
TGTTAGAGGGGCGGGTATTGAAAATTTCAGCGAAGAAGGACGCCACGGTAAATGAGTATGGCAATTTGTGTAGCCGGGGTCGATATGGATTTCGCTACGTGAATGATAAGAACCGCTTGAAAACTCCTCTCATTCGCGAAAATGGTGAATTAAAGCCAGTTTCCTGGGAGGAGGCTTTTCAATTTGCCGCTAATCATATAACTGCTTCTCGGAATTCTAAACACGACTGGGCAATTTTTAGTTCGCCATATTGTACCAATGAGGAAAATTATTTATTACAAAAATTTGCCCGCACTATTTTAAAGACCAATACCATCGGATCGTTTTCAAATCCATTTGAGCTGCCAGAAGTATTGCTGCGTGCTTCCATGTCCAATACCACCTTCGATAGTATAGGTAAAAGCGATTTTGTAACCGTGTGTGATTTCGATCCGATGGAAACTCATCCTGTTCTTTACATTAAGTTATATAAAGCAGCCCGTGCCGGTCAAACTGTTTATGTCGTTGGGAATTCTGATTCTCATCTGGCGAAAAAATCAAATAGATTACCTATACCGTCTGATAAAAAAGTACTTTTCTTAAAATATCTAATCGACATGATTGGTCATAGCTCATGGTACCAAAGGAAGATAGCTCCTCATCGAGCTGAAAAGGTCGATTCAATTTTCACCAGCCTGTCCGGACTTTCTCGGAATTTGAATGTGAAAGAGTTTAACTTAAGCCAGAAAGAATTCGATCAATTTTTCAAAAAATTATTAGCGGCTAGACAACCAATCTTTATTTGTCATCGTGATACAGCGACTCCGGAAATTATTCATTGGTTAAATACCTTAGGATATATCCTGGGGCAAAGCGAATCATTTTTATCGCTTCCTTCAGCCAGCAATTTTCAGGGCATGCTGGATATGGGAATTCTCCCTGATTATTTACCAGGCTACCAACCTCTCGATCAACCTGCTGTCATTAACAGAATCAGTCATTTTTGGAAGGCGCAGATACCATCTCCGCCTGGTTTATCTACCTGGGATAGTTATGAGCGTATCAATTCTGGTCATATCAAAGGAATCATTTTCTGGCAGCAGGATCCAGTAGGTACCGCTGAATTGCCTCTCTCACCATCAGACGATTCATTTATGATTGTCGCGGATATGTTTTTGACTGAAACTGCTCGGATGGCCCAGGTAGTCTTCCCCCTTGTTCCTTTTTTTGAATCAGAAGGCACAATAACCAATGCCGAATCGAGAATCCAGAAGTTTGAGCCCGCTGTAAAGAGTATGACAGGTAAAACCAATTGGCAGATTATCAGTGAATTAGCTGCCCGGATAGACCATTCCTGGAATTACAAAAAAATAAACGATATTATGAATGAAATTATGGTGGTTGTTCCTGAATATCATAAAGAAATTGCCCTATTTCGAAATGGGTATTTCCCCAATGAAGCGTTATTGAAAAGCTCCAGCGTCCGAAGCGCCAAATTTGGAGCAAATTATATTGAAAAATGGAATGCCAACTTTTACCGAGAATATATGGTCGCCAGAAAACCAAAAGAACAGAGGATCAAAGTATAATTTTTTAAACATTGAAATTTTTGTTCATCTTTGAAGCGGATTATTTTATGATAAAAATCTTTTAAATCAGGTATCCCAGAGGTTAGCCATGACACACCAGATTCAAATCAGTGTAAAATGTCCCACCTGTCATCATTCGCTAATGAATGGTGATGTTCTTATTGATCAGCTTCCTTCCATAGAATTAGAAGCCAAAATTGGAGAGAAGGTTGGTCGTATTTATCTCAGCCAGATTTATGGTAGTTTTTATAAAAAATTTGTGGGGGTGGACGATATCGTGGGTTCAATTGCCGTCTTTTCATGTCCCCATTGCCATCAACCATTGCCGGTTATCCAGAACTGTGAGTGCCGAGCTCCCGAAGTTGGTATGCAGTTAGAAGTAGGAGGTATCATCAAAATATGTTCCCGAAACGGTTGTCGGAAACATTCACTGGAATTTGAGGATGTGAATGATGCTTTCATGCTATTGATGAAGAGTGATCAGACCGGTTTAGGATAACAATTAATGCCACTCCAAAAACTACCATTCACCCAAATGGCAAAATAACAAATCGTGTAAATAATGCAGCAAATTTTAATTATCATAATTTTCAGTTATTTAATAGGCAGTTTTCCAACCGCCTTCATTCTGGGGAAATTGTTTTTTAAACAGGACGTGCGTAAACAAGGCAGTGGGAATGTAGGAACACTGAATTTTTTACGGGTCACCCAATCAAAAATTCTGGCAATTATTGTTCTGATACTTGATGTTTTCAAGGGTTATGCGGCATTATGGATGACTCATCACTTCAACGGTCCGGAAT
>CAYMXZ010000388.1:0-2359 GCA_964394475.1 uncultured Caldithrix sp.
TGGGAATGTCTTTTCTATTTTTCAACTTCTAAGTACTCATTATTGTGAAGAACCATAAATATTTAATATATCCTCACAGAAGATTGAAATGTGACGTGAACCGGATAAATTTAAGAAAATTTCACTGAAAAAAGATTTACTGAACGACAAGCATTACTCATTAACCATCATGTCAATCATGTGATCCCGTCAAAAATCTCAGAATAATAATCCAGTCAGTTGAATGCCAATTCAACTGATCCATTTCCTGTTTTGTGTCAGTTGAAATTAGCCAGAACAGGAATGCTGTAAAAAAGGTTTTTTCCGGTCTTTGCAGATACGAATTTGGGGAGTCTATTCTATGGATTATCAGTCTAATTAAACATCATATCCTAAAATAGGAGAGAGCCACTTTTCCACTATCTTTACATCCATTCCCTTTCGCCGTGCATAATCCAGTACCTGATCTTTTCCAATTTTCCCAATTCCAAAATATCTGGATTCAGGATGAGCAAAATAGTATCCACAAACCGAAGCGGCAGGATACATGGCAAAATTTTCAGTTAAACGAATGGCGGTTTTCTCACTTACCTGCAGGAGTTCAAATAAGATCTGCTTTTCACTGTGATCTGGACAGGCCGGGTAGCCTGGAGCTGGACGAATACCAATATATTTTTCTTCGATCAATTCCTCATTGTTCAGGTTTTCCTGTGCGGCATATCCCCAGTATTCTCTTCGAACCAATTCATGCATCTTTTCTGCCAGACCTTCTGCCAGACGATCGGCCAGAGCCTTCACCATGATGCTCTGATAATCATCATGCTCCTTTTCAAATTTCTTTACCAACTTTTCAAGGTCTACCCCTGCTGTTACTGCGAAAGCCCCCAGATAATCTTTAATTCCGCTTTCTCGCGGAGCAATAAAATCTGCCAGGGCAAAATTGGGTTGCTGATTCACTTTATCCATTTGCTGCCGCAAAGTATGAATCACCACCAGGAGCCTTTTTCTCTCCTCATCCGCATAGACTTCGATATCATCGTAGCCGATGCTATTCGCCGGGAAAAATCCAATAACCGCCTGAGCGGTTAAAGCTCTTGTTTCAATAATCCAGTCTAACAGTTTCTGGGCATCATGATATAATGTTTTCGCTTCCTTGCCAATCTCTGGATCTTTTAGGATGGTGGGAAATTTACCTTTAAGTTCCCAGACCTGAAAAAAGGGTGTCCAATCAATCCGTTCACGAATTTGGTCCAACGGAAACTGAGTAAACACCTTAACGCCTAAAAAAGAAGGTTTTACAATGGGCACTGAATTCCAATCCGATTGAAACCTGTTTTTCCGCGCCTGTGTCAGACTGATTAAATCTTTTGCAGAATATTTTAACTGGTGAGTTCTCCGGATCTCTTGATATTCCTGATCGATTATCTTGCTAAATTTTTTTCTGGTCTTTGGATTTACCAATTGACTGACCACTCCTACGCTTCTGGAAGCATCTAAAACATGAACCGTCGGCTGGCTGTAAACCGGCGCTATTTTTACAGCGGTATGCCGCTTAGACGTCGTGGCACCACCAATGAGTAATGGAATTTTAAATCCATTCCGCTCCAATTCGGCAGCGACATGAATCATTTCATCTAAAGATGGAGTGATTAATCCGCTCAATCCCACGATATCGGCATCATGCTGTTTAATTGCTTCTATAATTTTTTCAGCAGGGGTCATCACTCCCAAATCGATCACCTCATAATCATTACATCCCAGCACCACACCCACAATATTTTTCCCGATATCATGAACATCTCCCTTCACAGTGGCCAGGACAATTTTCCCGGCATTTTTTCGTTCATCCTTTTGCCCTTTTTCTGCATTAAGATAGGGAAGAAGATGAGCTACTGCTTTTTTCATGACCCGGGCACTCTTCACTACCTGGGGTAAAAACATTTTCCCTGATCCGAACAAATCCCCCACCACATTCATCCCTTTCATTAACGGGCCTTCGATCACTGCCAGAGCATTTTGAAATTGCTGATAGGCCTCTTCCGTATCAGCCTCAATGTATTCCGTCACTCCATTTACCAGCGCGTGAATTAACCTCTCTTCCACCGTCGCCTTTCTCCAGGCCAGATCTTCTTTTTTCTCTTTTCCTTTCTGTGCAACGGTTTGCGTAAAAGCTAATAATCGTTCCGTCGCATCCGGTCTCCGGTTCAAAAGAACATCCTCTACCAATTGCCGCAGGTCTTCAGGAATCTCATCATACACTATAATCTGTCCAGCATTTACAATTCCCATATCCATCCCGGCTTGAATGGCATGATATAGAAATACTGAATGCATGGCCTCTCTGATTGTATTATTCCCCCGGAAGGCAAAAGAAATATTA
>CAYMXZ010000389.1:0-2300 GCA_964394475.1 uncultured Caldithrix sp.
TATCCATGAAAAGTAGATTCGAATATTCTATTTTTCGGAGGGGACTCAAATATAAAATTTTATATATAATGTACCCAATTCTATCCATATTCTTATTTTTTCATCTGTTTAAAGGATGAGACATCTCTAATATATTAGGTGCTTTAAATTAATATAAATCAGTATTATAACAAAAGTAATACCCTGACAAAATCATCAATTTTTTTGATCGACCGCAGGATGGCTACTTGATTTCAAAGGAAAAATTTTATATATTTTTCAGCTAATTTCTTAAAAAGGAAACCTATGGAAATAATTGAAAAGCAAGGAAATCCTCGTGAAATTCATCTCTCCCAGATGAATGGCGAACCCGTTTTTCGCATTGGGATTATCGAAGGTCAGGAATATATTGATTTTCATGTATTTGGAGAATTCAAAGTCGTCGATTCCGCTGATACGACGCTCATCAATCCTCTTACCTCAGACATGAAATGGCGGGTGAAGATCAAAGAAAGCAAACCAGGCAGTGAGATCTATCGCCTCATTCTTTACGAATCGTTTAATCCACAAAGAATAGAAGAAAAGCTCACTTTGGCCAAACAATACGACGCTCAGGCCAGAATCGAGACTTATGGAGGAAAAATATTCTTAAATAATAATCTGATAAACGATAATACCAAATTTGTTATTATTTGCGGGGAATATAGCTCAGAAATAGAAGCGAAAAAAGATTTCAAACGTTTTAAACCGGAATTCAATCCTACCATTATTAAAGAAACCGTAAAACCACCCAAAGGGGTTCTTGAATTTTTCGACGCCGAATATGAAAATGCCGGTGAGGTAAAAAACTTTTTTAAAATTGTTCCCACTCAGGTGGCAACCAAAACCAAACTTTATAATATCCGGCGCTATGATAATGTGTTTCAGAAAGAATATTATGAGGATCGGGTTTATAACGGTTCATTGGAATTTCGGATCGATAATCAAGGTAAATTGATGGTGGTTAGCGAGATTCCATTGGAATCTTATTTAAAACGGGTGGTATACTCTGAAATCGGGACAGACTTACCGCTTGAATTCAGCAAGAGTCTGGCAATTGTTTGCCGAAGCGAGGTTTTAGCCCGGGTCCAGCATAAGCATTTGGGCGAGCCGTTTGACATGTGCGACTGGGGACATTGTTTACGGTATTATGGAACTGATTTTGAAGACAAGAATATTGAGACCGCGGTGGAGGCAACCCGTGGACAGGTGATTTATACCAATCAAAAAATTTGCGATGCCTATTTTAATTTAATTTGCGGCGGACACACTGAAGACGCCTCGGGAGTGTGGGAAGTTGATGAACAGCCTCAGTTTCATGGAAAATATGATTGGAAAAGAGCCTCCAAAGCCTATTCTGCATTGAATGAGGAAGAAGCCGCCCGGAAATGGATTCTTTCCCGACCGGATGCCTGGTGTAATCTTAAGCGAGCAAATATCCCAAAATCGCTGGAAAAATATAAAAAATATTTCCGCTGGGAAGTGGATTATTCCCGGCAGGAACTTGAAAATTTGATCTATCACAAAACCGGTGAAGATATCGGCATCCTGTTTGATATCGTTCCCTTGCGCCGCGGAAGATCCGGACGATTGAAGGAAATCGAATTGATTGGGAGTCTGAAGAATTACCGTATTCGCGGAGAATTAAATATTCGGGAAGCCTTAGCCCAGGATTATCTGGAAAGTTCCTGCTTTATCGTTGAAAAAGAACTGGACGAGATCGGCACCCCCATTTCCTTTATTCTGGTTGGAGCCGGGCAGGGACATGGGGTAGGAATGTGTAAAACCGGAGCAGCCATTATGGCGCTGGAGGGTTATAACTGGCAAAAAATTTTGCAGCACTATTTCGAAAAGTGCTCGATTCGATCTATATACGATAAGAAGAAATAAAATCATACTAAACTTGATGAGAAAATTCAATGAATGAAGTCATTCACGAACGCATCGAAGAAGCGGAAGAGATTTTAAAAAATTTACGGGAGTATCTTTGATCTCGAAAATAAAGAAAAAGAGATCATTGCCTTAGAGCAGCAAACTCATGATCCTACTCTGTGGAACAATCCCGAACGCGCCCAAAATCTTCTGAAAAAATTGAGTAACGAAAAGGACCTGCTGCAGGAGTGGAATAAGTATAAAAAAGAATTAGATGATTTATTGGTTCTCTACGAACTGAGCGATGAAGAAGGAGCGGGAGAGGTGCTGAAAGAGCTGGAAAAAGAAAGTGAAAAACTTCTGCAGGAAGTGAAGTCGCTGGAATTACGTGGCATCATGAAGGCAGAAGA
>CAYMXZ010000390.1:0-2295 GCA_964394475.1 uncultured Caldithrix sp.
GTATGCAGCGCATTCTCATCCTGAGTGGAATATACCGCAACGGTCTTTATTCCCAGCTCTTTACAGGCCCGAATAATACGAATAGCAATTTCGCCTCGGTTGGCAATCAGTACCTTTTTGAACAATTGATACTCCCCTTCTGGATTTTCAATCTTTCTCAATCAAAAATAATACTTGATCATATTCCACTGGCTGGGCATTTTCCACCAGTATCTTGCGAATAGTGCCACTGACTTCCGATTGAATTTCATTCATCAATTTCATGGCTTCAATGATGCAGAGTGTTTGTCCCACCTTTACATGATCACCCACTTCCACATAAGGATCAGCATCGGGAGCCGGAGCTCGATAGAAAGTACCGACCATGGGTGAACACACTTTTTCCAATTTCTCTGTAACTTCCGCTGGTGCGGCCGGGGCAGTTTTTGCTTCCGTTGGAACTGTCACTTCCTGCGTTACCACTTTGGGAGTGGAAAGAATAACCGATTCCCCTTGACTGATAACTGGAGGCAGCTTGCTGTGGCTATTCTTGGAAATCCTGATTCGATTTCCTTCTTCCACAATTTCAATTTCATCAATCTCGCTCTTCTCCACAACTTTTATAAGCTGTTTAATTTCACTGAATTTCATCTATCCTCCAGGGATTTATGATTTATTTAGAAAATTTAAAGGTTAAGCTATTTTTATGCAACATTTATTTTCCCTGTGACCTATAAAGTCCTGTATTAACAATGAATTGCCTTACTTTTTCCGGCACTAAATAGCGGATTGAACGCCCTTCCCGACAGTGTTGCCGAATCAATGTTGATGAGATATCCAGTAACGGTACTTCCACCAATCGAATAAATGGTAAAAATTTTTCTGCTGTTTTCGCCAATTGAAAATCCGGGCGCCCAAAGGCAATCACCTTACAAAGCGAAAAAATCTTCTGAGGCTTTTTCCAGCGATGAAGTTCATTGACATTATCCATACCCATAAGCAGATAAAATTCAGGATGTAAATCCTGATAGGTGCGCATTAATTCTGTCAGAGTATCTACCGTATACGAAATTCCTTCTCGCTTCAGCTCAATATCTATTCCCTTAAAAAATGGATTATCCTCAATAGCCATCAGAACCATGTGATAGCGGACTTCGGGGGAAGTTATATCAACGTTTGGTTTTAACGCATGATATCTGGCCGGTATGAACCAGATCTCATCTAAGGATAAATGATCACGCAAATACTCGGCAATGATCAGATGACCATTGTGAATGGGATCAAATGTTCCGCCTAAAAGACCTATTTTCTTCATGCCTTCCTTTTGTTGTGCGGGAAAAACAGACTTTTAGTTTTTTCTATCTTTCTGTATGCGAGAAATCCGCGCCTGAGCGTTCTTTTTAAGTTTACTGTTGGGATATTTTTCTATAAAAATCGTAAAATTGGTCAAGGCTTGATCATAATCTTTCAATTTATACAGGCATTCGGCCTTCCAATATAATGCCGCTTCTGCTGATGGGGTATCATAATATTTTTCTAATAAAATATTATAATAGATCACCGCCGAATCATAAATTCCCATTTTACGGTAGACATCACCGCCAATCAACTGCTTACGGGCTAATTTACTGCGCAAGTTGAACAGGTCTTTCTCCGCGGGTTCACGAAATTGACTTTTGGGATAGGCTTCAATGAAATTTTGAATATGCCGAATTGCTAACAGCGTATATTCCTGATCCAGCTCAGATCGTTGTGAAAGTTTACTATAACTTACTCCAATCTTATAAAATGCTTCTTCCACATAGGGACTTTGTGGATAGTCATTGACCAGTTTTTGGTATTCGGAAGCGGCGATGAGATACTCATCATTGTGGAAATGAGATTCTGCCAGATAAAATTGGGCATCATCTACTACCGGATTTCCGCTGAATTTTAAAGTAATCACCGTAAATTCAGTAATGGCATCCAAATATTTTTTACGATCAAATAAACTTTTTGCATATTCAAAATATTCATCTGCCGATAAAATCTCTTTTCGAACTTTTTTCCCACAATCAAAAAGGGTAAAGAAAACCGCAACAGAGATTACAAAAATCACTATTCTAAAAATTTTTCCTGTCATTTAGAACCACTCCTTAATGAAAAAAATAAATACACCATAGCCGCTGTCGTGATACTCACTATCGCTGGCTCGATAATTTTGCTCATTCTATTTGCTGAAATTTTATTTCCCACACTAAAAGGGTATAATTTATTTTCCACCTGCTTCTGCTGAGAGGCCGTGATAATATCTGTATGCTTTTTACTTTTACTATA
>CAYMXZ010000391.1:0-2290 GCA_964394475.1 uncultured Caldithrix sp.
GGATAAGAGTTCACGCATGGCTTTCTCGTTATAACGGCGATGTGCACCAGAAAAAATATTCACTCCCTTAATTATTTCTTCTTTCTCCAGAGTGGTAATGAAATAATTGTATGAAAAATCGTTGGGGAGATAAACCGACCAGATTAATTGACTGATCAGTAAATCGACAGATGGTAGGACTGATTCTTTCGAGCCAATCTCAGTAAAATCCTTTTCCGAAAGGGCGATGATTACCTCTACCGGAAAAGTTTCGAGTTGCTTTTTCACCTCCAGTGAGCGAATCAAAGGAATGAGTAGTTTATTATGGTTATTGAGCGATGCTTCCACCAGTTGATTATTCACGAGTACACTCCACACTTCCACACCATTGGTCAGCTGTATTTCTAAAAATTGCTTGGCACTGTTTCGAACATGATAGATCAGCCGATGAACAATTTTCCCATCCTCCGTGAATAGGGTAACCACACTGGCATTTGTGATCGTAGCAACCGGCACCGCAATTTTTTCATGCTTTATTACATCAATAATTAAATGGTACGGATATCGCACATATTTAAATCCCATGATCAATGGTTTTACGGATTGCCGAACCAGCTGATTCGGAAGTTTTTGGGGAGGAATTTTTTCCATTCCCTCGCTCTCAACTAACATGACCTCAGCACTGGTGTTTAATTCGACTCCCATAAAACCTGTCTCCCGTACTGTTCCCAGAGTGTGAAAGCTGGTAAGCACATTGCTCAAGCCTGATTCGCTTAATGGAGTCTCGGTTTGCACCTGGAGCAGGGTAGTTCCCCTTTTTCCATAGGTAAATGGAATCATAATCACCCGTTTATCCACATCCAGCACTTCCTGCCATTCCCCTACTCCTTCCCCACTGATCGATAATACATTCATTTTATCGGGGATCAGTAAACGAACCGCATCTATCTCACTACGCAAAATTGTATAGGTTATATGGGAATTCAGGCGAAAGACATCATCATCAATGGAAAGCAGATGGTAGATTTCACTATAGATTTTAGGTCCAATTCTTTCAGTCACCGCCAGTTTCTTTCGCCACTGAATACTAATAGATTGGCCAGGCGATATGACCGCCGAGATCAACGTATGGTTTTTGATAATTGACGTCTGTAATTGCTGAGCCTGAGGTATATCCACCTCAATATCGACCAATGGCATTTCCAGGGTAAGGAGAGTGATAGGAGTCTGTTGGACATACAAATCCATGCGATGAGGACCTTTATCCAGCTCGGTTTTTAGACTAAAGGTAAGCTCAATCAGGTATTCACCCGCCTTTGATAAAATGATCTGATGAAAACCATTTTCACTGACTACCAGTGCTGGTTTTTCTCCTACCGTAATATCTTCCAATGCCATATTTTGCGGAAGCAGAGGAATACGCAAATACGCATCCTTTTTTAAAACCTGCACAGTAAAAAAAACAGTAAAAACAGTCGACTGTTTACCCATTTTACCCGAATATACAGCTTTGGTGATTAAATAATCGAAAGGTGGTACGCCTTCATCAGTAAGCGGTGGTTTCATTTGATCCACTAACTTTCCAAATTGCTCGCGGGTCAATATCACATTACCACCAACCACCGTATGAGGTGGAATGCCGGAAATCCCGGTCTGTGCGACTATCTTCTGGAAGGTTTCCAAGGGGAGAATTATCTGATTATCGTCTAAATTTAATAACTTTTTGAACTCCTCCCATGGGATGGTTAAATGACTTTCGGTTTCTTTTAGATTCTGGCCATAGGTCCAACTAAACCAACCGAAGAGCAATAGAAAAATGATCGGGTAGAAAAAATAATTTTTCATCTTTTCCTCCTGTGAAATTTAATGAGACTGCCTGTCAGTATATTTATGGGAAAGAAAACCTTTTCCCACATGATTTGAGTCAGATCAATAAAAAGTATTTTCTTGTTTCCGTTCATCTGGTTATTTATTCACTTATTAATGACAAAAAGAGAGGGGAGGTAAACGAACTTTAAAAAATGGATATCGAAATAATTTTTACCGATTCGTTGATACAGAAGGCTTACTATGGTTCACAATTACTTCGTTCGGATGTTTTGATCTTGCTTCGCAGGGCTTACCATGCCACAATTCGACTTTCGTTAAAATGGGTGCGGTTTGTCAATTTAATGAACTTTAACCTGAATATTGGTATGACTGCACGGTGCAAACAAAAAGGGAATCCCGGAGATAGGATTCCCTTATAAGAATTTCAAAAAATCGATAATTAATTTATTTCATTAATTGGGGCATTCGATATCTTCCAACA
>CAYMXZ010000392.1:0-2288 GCA_964394475.1 uncultured Caldithrix sp.
GACTATAAAAGTACAGGGAGAGCGATAATTGTCAGCCTTTTGGGATGGATAGTTTTTGTGCTGATAAACTGGCTGTTCCGAGCAATCTTTTAAAATCCAATCCCAGGATAAAATTTCTTAATTGCCCTGTATTTACGGATACAGAAATAGAGAAAAATTTTATTTTTAATTCAACCCGGGATAAGACGATGATGGGGGCAAAGCGGTGAAATCTCGACTAATTTTTTTTGATTCCTGAGATTAAAACACAAATTCCATGGACTCCGCCGCCAAATAAGTTTCCGGAAAAATTTTTTGGGCTTCTTTTTCTAATTGTATGAGTTCATCATCACCGTGTTTAGGGTCGTGGTGAGAAAGAATGAGTTTTTTCACACCTGCGCTTTTAGCCACTTCACAGGCCATCATAAAAGTGCTGTGCCCGAAACCCTGAAACATCTCATATTCCTGTTTGGAATACTGGGCATCATGGATGAGAATATTTGCGTTATGTGCAAATTTTGCCAGTCGTTGATCGCCACCCACATATCCCTCAATATCGGTAGCAAAGACCACTGAATTTCCAGCATAATTTTCAATTTTATAAATATATACTCCACCTTTGGGGTGGGTATAATTACGCATACTGGAAATTTTACCAATCCAGCTGGTTTTTCCCGGCGTTTTATTTGACGGAACAATTTCAAAATCATCATCAAAAAAATAGAGCGCTTTGCTCTCTGCAAAATCATGATAGTAGAAAGTGCTGGGAAGTTCCGAGATGGTTACCGGGAAGAAGGCCGGACTCATCAGTGTTTCTAAAATTTCCTGAATAGAATAATTCAATTGGGTAGGAGTAATCACATTCAATTCTGTTTGCGGCATATAAATCATATTAAAATAGGGAAATCCCATCAGATGGTCAATGTGAGTATGAGTAAAAAGCAGATACAATTTCTGATAATTTTGTTTACTTTTACCTGATTTCAATTCGCTGACAAGATCATTTCCCAGGTTAATAATTCCAGTTCCGGCATCGATAATCACGATATGTTTTCCGAGATCCACTCGCAGGCAGGTGGTATTGACTCCGAATTGCGTTCCATTACCGCTGGTAGGAGGATAACTGCCTCTTACCCCATATATTTTTACTTTCATGTTTTCACTCTCATCTTAGTGTCGAGATTCCAACTTTTTAATCTCATCCCGAATTTTGGCAGCTCTTTCGTATTCTTCTCTTTCCACTGCTTCCTGAAGTTCCTTGCGAAGTTTTTCCAACCGATCTTCTTTCACATTTACCTGACCTTCCTGTAAATCCTGTACATCTTCTGGCGTATAGGCGCCTTTTTCCATTACTTCTTCCGCCACGAAAATCGGAATATTTCTGCGAACAGCCAGGGCAATGGCATCGCTGGGGCGGGAATCAATTTCCAAAATTTTGGCATTATGTCGAATATAAATGACAGCATAATAGGTATTATTTTTCAATTCCGTTACCGCAATACGTTCGATTTCCACCGTCAGCGAGTCCAGCATGTTGAGCGTTAAGTCATGAGTAATTGGCCGGGGTGGTTTAATCTTCTCCAGTCCCAGCGCAATTGATTGTGCTTCATACTCACCTATAATTATCGGCAGGGTGCGTTCTCCCTTAATTTCTTTGAGAATAACACCGCTGGCCTGGGATTGAGTGAGAAACAATCCATTAATTTTTACTTCAATCATTGTTGAACACCTACTTTCATAAAGCTTCGACGGCTTTTATTTCAGGCATTTTATTTCGAATATAGCGTTCGATCCCCTCCTTGAGAGTTAATTGGGCCATGGGGCATCCACCACAGGCACCAACCAAACGCACATAAACAATATTATCCTCAATTTTCACAAATTCCACATCCCCACCATCCATCTGAATTCCTGGCCGTATGGAGTCAATCAATTTCTTTACTTTTTCTTCTTGCATCGATTTCTATCCTTTTTTAATAACTTAATATATATATGATTGAATTTAAAAACAAAATTGCTAAAATGGCATTGCGCCAGATCAATTTTTCAAAAAAATCTCATTTTAAAGTTTCTGCTGTACAATATGTAATGTTTCTTCTGTCATATCTTTTACTGTTTTTAAGACACGATCCTGTTCTGATTTCAGTTTTCCCTTAAAATCTTCGTCAGTGATGGTTGAAAGATTAATTAAAATATTGAGAGAAGCGGACTGAGCTGCCGCATAGGCCATGATCGCCGCCACTCCGGCATCGCTAATGGAATTTTCATTTCCCCTCAAGGCTACCGATCGGCTGAGCTGGGAAACGATC
>CAYMXZ010000393.1:0-2282 GCA_964394475.1 uncultured Caldithrix sp.
GCCCAAAATACCAGTTGTTTTTACCATCCCCTCATCGATTCTCTGATACACCAGGTAGATACGTCCCGTATTTCCCAGCATATACTTAACCTGAGCGAAGCCAATGGATTTCGCAGTCGCGTAACTTTTACTCCCGGGAACAGTTGGGCAGCAGAATATATCAAAAGCCAACTGGAGAGTTATAGCCTGCTAACCGAGGTAAAGTTTGACACCTTTCTCATTCCCAATGTTCCATTCCCCTTCGATACCATTCCTCTGGTAAATGTCACCGCAACTTTAAATGGTAATCAACCCACTTCTCCACATTACATCATCGGCGGTCATTATAATGACTCAGCCAGTTTAGATCCGGGTATCAACTGGTCGACTGCCTGGCCCACCGTGCAAGCGCCAGGTGCCGATGATAATGCTACGGGTATCGCTATTTTATTGGAAATTGCTCGTATCCTGGCCGATCCCCAAAATCAGTTCGATAATGAAATTCCCATAAAATTTGTCGCTTTTGCTGCTGAGGAATCGAATCCTGGAATCAATAACCTGAATCACAGGGGAAGCCATCATTATGCTTTAACTGCTTTCAATCAGGGAGAACAAATCGCTGGTGTGTATATCATTGATATGGTTGGTTTTACCGGAACGAGTTATCATCATTTCAATATTTTATCCAATCAATCGTCGGTCGCCCTCGGCGAAGCCATACTGGAAGCTAATCCCCTGTACCAGATTGATATTCACACCAATTCTTCCCCTTTTACCTATGCCACCTATTCCGATCACGATCGGTTCTGGGTATATGGATATAAGGCTATTCTGATCATCGAAAATGCTCCTCCCTGGAATGATAATCTACCCTGGTATGTGAAGAATCCCTATTATCACACCCGGGAAGATAAACCCGAGCATGTAAACATACCTCAGGTATCAAAAATCGCCCAATCCGTTCTGGCTACTATCGCCTGCCTTACCGCACCTCATCTTTCAACAATTGCAACTTCAGAACCGGTGACCTTACCGAAGCAGGTCATGTTATTCCCGAATTATCCCAATCCTTTCAATGCGACTACCACCATCAGTTATCGTTTAGCAGTCGCTGATAAAATAGAAATCAGTATTTACAATTTACAGGGTGAAAAAGTAGTTGAGTTATATCAAGGCTGGCAACCCGCAGGTGATTATACACTAAACTGGGAAGCACGAAATAGAAACGATGAACCATTACCCAGCAGCATGTATTTCCTGCGAATAATAACCACCCAGCAAGTAGTTACACAGAAAATGATTCTATTAAAATAAAAAGAGATAAATATGTCATGAGGTTTATGATGAAATACTGGATATTCATTATTCTCATTTATGTATCTACCCTCTTTTCTCAAAGTGCTCCTGACGAATTAGTGAATGTCAAAGAATTCATTCCAGACATTGTCATCGATTTGAAGTATAACACGGTAGATAATTTTCTTTCCCAAAAACTGTATACCACTGATGAATGTTATCTGGCCAGAAATGTGGTGGATCGATTGGTGATGATACAGGACAGTTTGCGAAATATTCGTTTTCACGATGGAATCAATTATCCGCAGGGAATCGGTTTAAAAATCTGGGATGGTTACCGTCCTCGCTCGGTGCAATTTCTGATGTGGGAAATTTTACCCGATCCTACTTTTGTGGCCAATCCTTATACCGGCTCCAGTCATAATCGTGGAGCGGCAGTGGATGTGACGCTGGTGGATCTGGCCACTGGTCAGGAATTGGAAATGCCAACCTATTTTGATGATTTTACTGCCGCAGCCAGTCATACCTATATGAATTTGCCAGCAAATGTAATTGCCAATCGCACTTTGCTCAAAAATATGATGACCCAGTATGGAGGTCTCAGTTTATATACCGCGGAATGGTGGCATTATTCCTACTCGCCTGCCACCAGTTACCCTTTACTCGACTTTCAGTTGAAATGAGGTGAGTCATGAAAGCATATAAATTATCATACTTCATTTTTTTCATTTTTAGTTTGGCTTATGCGCAGGATGAATTTTTAGTAAACACTCATCTGGATTCGACCCAGCGCGAGCCGGCCATTGCTCGAGATGCGGCAGGGAATTATGTCGTTGTCTGGACGTCTGAAGCCCAGGTGGATAGTCATTCGCAGGGAGATATTTTTCTGCAGTTTTTCACTGCTCAGGATCAAAAGATCGGTTCAGAAATTCTGGTTAACACAACGACCGCAGGGGATCAGGAAAAACCAGCGGTGGCCATGAACTTGCTGGGTGATGTGATAGTCG
>CAYMXZ010000394.1:0-2267 GCA_964394475.1 uncultured Caldithrix sp.
AGTTAAGGCTCAAGCTCCTATTATTCTCAAAGCGTTGAATTCTAATTCAACTTTGAAAGATAAAATTAAATCCGACTGTATTATTGCTGTTTTATTTAATCCGGCCTCTCAGATTTCTGAGCAGGAGAAAAAATCAATCATCAGCGCCATCGAGGAAAACGGTAACATCAAAGTCCATGGCAAAAAAGTAAAAGCGCTGGAAATTCCTATGACTTCGGAATTAAATCTGGAGAAGAAGGTAATCATTAATAAAATCAATGCATTCTGGTTAGCGTCTCAGCTACAGCCTTTCATGAATACCATTCGAGAGAGTGCAAAATATAATCAGGTCATAACCATTTCAGCAGATGATCGGCTGGTGAATGAATCTCTGGTTACGATGGGTACTCAAAAAACCACTACCGGTTACAGGTTAATCGTGAATATGCAGGAAGCTCAAAATATAAATATTGATCTTAACAAAAATTTATTGTCAGAAGCGATTATTATTCCCTAAAAACACGCATCAGTGCGATACTTAATAAAAAACCCCAGAAATTTCTGGGGTTTTATTGTTTAAACTGGTTTGAACAAGAAGATCAATATTCTCTACTTACCAATTTCTTTTTCAACTCTGAAATATGCCAGGTGATATTGATTTCCTTGGGGCAGGCTTCCACACAGTTAAAAATGGTATGGCAACGCCACACTCCATCATTATTATCGATTACCTGCAAACGCTCTGCGGCTCCTTCATCACGGGAGTCGAATGTATAGCGATAGGATTTTAGCAGAGCAGCCGGGCCGAGAAAATTTGGATTTTTCCAATTGGAGGGACAGGAGGTTGTACAGGAAGCGCATTGGATGCACCAGGTAGATTCATCAATCAACTGACGCTGATCCGGTGATTGTAAACGTTCCCGTGAAGGAGGTGGGGTACGATTAATGAGATAGGGTTTCACAATCTCATATTTTTTAAAGAAATCGGTAAGGTCCACTACCAGATCTTTCAGAATGGGTAAAGATTGAAGCGGCTCAACTGTGATTCGGGTGGGATCTTTAAAATTCTTTAAATTAGCTTCGCAGGCTAACATGTTGGCCCCGTTAATTTTCATGGCACATGAACCACAAATGCCATGGGCACAGGAGCGCCGAAATGCTAATGTTCCATCTCTTTCCCATTTGACACGATGCAGTAAATCCAGCACCTTATCACGTGGATCGGCTTCTACTGTGAATTCATCAAAATGAGGTTTTTGCTGCGCATCCTCAGGATTGAATCGGAATACTTTCAATTTAACCTGTATCATTAATATTTCCTCTCTTTTGGTGGAAATTTGGTAATCACTACTGGTTTATAATCAAATATAATTTTCCCATCCTTTTTGATGGCGATGGTATGTTTCAACCAATTTTCATCATCCCGCTTCGGGTAATCCCGGCGATACTGTGCTCCCCGACTTTCCAGACGATTAAGGGCACCGCTAACAATCAATTCAGCAAAATGTAATAAATTGTCTAATTCCAGAGCTTCGGTTAAATCGGTATTGAATTTCCAACCCTTGTCGTCGATTTGCACAGCTTCAAAGCGCTTCTCCAGTTCTTTCACTTTTTCCAGAGCTTCCTTAAGACTTTTCTCATCGCGAAAAACCCCAACCTTGGCCATCATGATCTCTTGCAATTCCCGGCGCAGTTTACCTACTTTTTCATTTCCCTTATTGGTTTTGATTTTTTCTATCCGGTTCATCGCCGCTTCAACCTGGTCAGTCGGTAAATCTGGTTTCTCAGTCCCCTGGGCTACGAGGAATTTCACGATGGATTTTCCTGCTCTCCGGCCAAACACGACTGCTTCGAGCAATGAGTTTGTTCCCAATCGATTCGCACCGTGCACCGAGAAACAGGAACATTCGCCAGCGGCATAGAATCCTTCCACTTTTTGAGATTTTCCATCGGCTAATACTTCGGCATTTACCGTCACCGGGATACCACCCATCGAATAGTGAGCGGTCGGCTGAATGGGGATAGGTTCTTTAACCGGATCAATGCCAATTATTTTACGACAGAAGCTACGGATTTCTGGTAGTCGCTCGGTAATTTTTGCTTCACCAAGATGTCGCAAATCCAGATAAACATAACTCTCGCCGTTAATTCCGCGACCTTCATCAATTTCGGTCTGGATGGAGCGGGCGGTTAAATCACGCGGGGCTAATTCCATTAATTTGGGAGCATATTTTTGCATAAATCTCTCACCCGCATTATTCAAAAGATAAGCTCCTTCTCCCCTGGCC
>CAYMXZ010000395.1:0-2258 GCA_964394475.1 uncultured Caldithrix sp.
CTCGGTAGTAAGAGAGGAAGGTAGAACCGTTTCAAAGCATTAACGGTATACCGTTATACCATATCTGTTTGCCTGAATCTGAATCACCCTGGCGTTAAGAACGGATTTTAACACTGATACGTTATACTATTATACCAAACGTATTCCTCTGATTTTGAAAAAATATCGGTGATATTCCAGTAGAAAGATCATAAATAGGCCATGAAGAAAGGAAAATAAAAATCTTCTTTGTTTTCTGACTGTAAGCTTTTAAAATTTTTTAAGAAATTGAAAAATATACATGCAGAAGATGACCATGGAAACCGAACGTACCAACATTTTTATTACGGTCTCGGGTTTAACTCCTCAGGTGATTACCGAGTCTTTATATGATTTTATTATCCAGAAGAAATTATCGATTGAAGAAGTACACGTGATTACTACCCTGCGGGGTAAAAAAAGGATTCAAGAGTTGCTTTTAGCCAATGGGCAGGGTGCTTTGTATAAATTCTGCCGCGATTATCAACTGGAAGCGGAAAATTATTTTCCACGCTTTCAGATTCTAAAAGATAATAATCAACAGGATTTGGAAGATATTCGCTCGGTGACAGATAACGAAAATGCAGCCAACTTTATTGTGAATTTTATTCGAGAACAAACTTCACGAAATAATATTCAGATTCTGGCCAGCATCGCCGGTGGGCGTAAAACCATGGGTGTCTACCTGGCCTTTGCCATGCAATTGTTTGGTCGCCCATTTGACCAATTATTTCATGTGCTGGTTCAACCAGAAATTATCGAAAATAGCCCTTCTTTTTTTTATCCACCTCCGAATAAAAAATTTATCATCATTCAGAATGCGAGACAGCAAAAGCAAAAAGTTAACCTGAGTGAGATTAAAATTGAAAACACCGAAATTCCCTTTCTGCGGGTTTCGGAAATTATTCCTTCGCTGGGCAGAGATCAAAACATGGCCTATTCTCAAATGGTAAAACTCACTCAGGGTATTATCGATAAAAATAGTCAGTTACCTCGATTAAAACTGGAATTAGAACATAAAAAAGCTACCCTTTACAACGAGGGATATCAATATTCCTGGAAACTATCTCCGCAAGAAATGACACTGTATTTTTATTTGGGCAGGCATAAATTTCTTATTAATGATATGAAAAATAAAAGAAAAAATAGTGAAAAACTCTTTTTAATTTTTAATATTTATTTCATACATGAAAGAATTCATCGTCCCACCGAAATTTTTGATGTTAAAGATATTCAAGAGATTAGAAGTCGAATTAATTTAAAAATTCGCAAAGCGATTTCTAATCCGATGCTACAGCGATTTGTACTGATCAATAGTTTACCTCCTCGCTATAGTCCACGATATACCCTCTCTATTCCTGCTTCTCAGATCGATCTTATTGAATAAACCCTTTTAACAAGCTTGTCAAATTCCTTTTGCAAGTATGAATTAAGCTTGCAAACTCTCCATTTTTTTGTTTTCCAGCGTATAATTATCCTGGATTTTTTAAAATAAGGAGAAAAAAATTCGAAAAGAAATTTACCAGTCATTTTTTGCAACGGATGTATAAGAGGAGAATTACTATGGAAATTATTCAGCTGGCGCTGGATTGTGGTCGAAAAATTTATGCCAAGGATTCATTGTATCTGTTTCTTGGAAAAAGGGAATTGGCAGGAATGGGACGGATCTCTGAAAAATTAAACGGGATTACACTGGTACTCAATCCGCGAACTCATGAATTGATCACCTGTTTTCGTAATCCTGAATTTTTAAAGAAAATTAGACATAAAAAATAAAAACAAAAGGAGACAGCTTTCATCTATTTATTGAAAGAATCATCGGAAATCGTTCGTTTGTGTGAATATCATCTATACCATTCTCCATATGAGGTGAAAATGATTTTTATACTCGATGAAGATCGTGCTTTTTTACTGGAGAAATTCACAAGTGATGGTCCAGATGATCTGAAGAATCTTTGCCTTAATATTTATAAGATTCGATATGGTGAATAAACGATTTTAGAAACATGGTTATCCCGGCGAGAGCGTTGAGACCCATCTTGCCACTGCTTGTGGCAGAAAAATCTCGCCGGGCTCTAACCAGCAAAAAAGAGGAGGAAAAACTTTCGATGCCTTTAATTCTAAAAACATTAGTTGGTCATTTAGCCGTGAACGAATGTTAAAAGAATGTGAAAGAAAATATTTTTATCATTATATCGTTCCATTGTATACCGCCGATCAGATCGATAAAGATATATTGA
>CAYMXZ010000396.1:0-2254 GCA_964394475.1 uncultured Caldithrix sp.
CAGGGGATGGGTCGGGTGGGGATAAAAAAGAAAGGGGGACTTCCGCTTCTTTTTCCGAAAATCCCCAGTTCGTAATGTCAAAAATGGCTCGCCGGGCGGGATATGAACGACCGCAATTGCCGTCAGAAGTGATTGCCTCCGATTATGTAAATAAGCTTTCCCGGGGTTTCCACAATGATGCCGATACCCAGACCAGCGGTGAAGGTTTATATTATGAAAATGGCCAGTTAGTGGTCGGCCGGCATCCTTCCACCCTGCCGCAGGCCAAACCTGCTCAGGATCCTGATCTGATCCAGGCACCAGTTCCGGAGAAATCCAGACCGGATGTACTACAGGGCGATGGTGCTGCGCCTGATACTGAGCAGAAAAAATCTCAGCAGAAGTGACAGCAGCCAGACAGGATTTTTTTATGAATGATTTCAGGTCAATACTATAAAGGAGAAAATGATGCGAAAAAATAAATTAATCTGGCTGCTGGTAACGTTGCTTATCCTGTTACTGTCAAGTTCAGTTTTACATGCTCAGTATCAGATCTCGCATAGTGTATTTGGCAATGGAGGAGTGCCGGTCAGTTCGGCGGTCTATTCCCTTAATTCCACCGTCGGACAGACTCTCATTGGAAAAGTGCAGAACGCCAGCTATCAGCATGATGTGGGATTCTGGTATTCCACCCGGGTCTATGTAGGGATAGAAGCTGAAGAGGATCTGCTGCCGAAAAAGTTCGAGCTGTATCAAAACTATCCCAATCCCTTCAATCCGGTGACCCATATCAAATATGCGGTGCCCAAACCCTCACAGGTGCGGATCGAGATCTATAATATCCTGGGACAGCGGGTGAGGACCCTGCTGAATGAAGAGAAACCGCCGGGCTATTACGTGGTGGAATTCGATGCCTCCAGCCTGGCCAGCGGGTTTTATGTTTACAGAATGCAGGCCGAAGGATTCGTGGATATCCGCAAGATGATTGTGACCAAGTAAGTAATCATTACGGATAATCGATTTAAAAATAGGGAATCTTTCGGCAATCGTATATTTAATTGAATATGATTATTGATTCTGCTCCTAAAAATTTGAAGGTCATACCAGTATTCACAAAGAATTGAGTACAGGCAAAATGTAGAAGTCATTTTATCTACACCTTACATTGAATGTGGAGTATTATCGTACCTGTCCATTGATAATTGATTTTGGTATTCACTTTACCCTAATCCCAACCCCTTTCTCTACCGGTAGGGAAAGAGGTAAGGGGATAGGGTATACGAAAAAAAGACACGTCAGGTAAATGTTTTATTTTTTATAAAAATCAGTTTGTACATATTCAATTTTCAAAACATCTTTTCGGAGCTAAGGCAATAATCATAAAATTGAATTTGCTATCCGGCCTTCAGTCCATAGAAAACTGATGATTTTCAAAGGAAGGGTTGGGTATTTAAAATTTTAAGAATAGGCAATTGTCTACTCAATGAAAAATTGACATTTTTCGAAAAAATATATAAATTTATATCGATTTAAAGTGGAGCTTCATTCCGGGCTTGAGACGGATTTTCTTTTACAGAAAATACAGACTTTTTTCTGAAACAGTTTTATTGAGTGTCCTGAGCCGTTGAGCTCTATTTTTCATCCTCCTGCACTTAAACTGACGTTCTGGTTCATTGAATTTCAGTAAAAGTGAATAGTCCCTTTTGGGGCTATAGGTTTTTTTATAAATAAAATTAACCCAAATGGAGGATAAACTCATGAAGAAGTCTATAGCCGTATTGGTGGTAGTCTTTTGTCTTTTTTCCTTTGTCCTCACCATCTGGTCTCAAATTCCTCAGACATTAAGTTACCAGGGGGTCCTTAAAGATGCGGGGGGACAAATTGTGCCCAACGGTGATTATCAATTAACCTTTAAGCTTTATCCTGTTCAAAGTGGAGGTAGTGCCATCTGGACCGAGGTTCAGACAGTAGCGGTGGTAGATGGCATTTTCAATGTGATCCTGGGTAGTGTTACGCCGCTAACCGTCGCCTTTGATGTTCCTTACTGGTTAGGAGTAACCGTTGGGGCTGGCAATGAGCTGCCGCGGATTGCTCTAACCTCTGCCGCTTACAGTTTGAATGCGAAAACGGTAGTAGATTCCGCCATCACTACTGCTAAGATTGCGGATGGAGCAGTCACTCAGGCTAAGCTGGCTGCAGGTATCAGTCTGCCGCCTGGCGGAGCGGCCGGTGGTGATCTTTCCGGAACCTATCCCAATCCCACAATCGCTGAGAT
>CAYMXZ010000397.1:0-2196 GCA_964394475.1 uncultured Caldithrix sp.
CCCCCTTAGAAATAACGACCATGGATACCACCAGCCATGATTTCCAGTGGGAGGTGTATACCTTTGGGACAGGTGGGAGCAGTGTTCTGTATGATGTGGCGATTATTGATGAAAATAATATCTGGGCGGTGGGCGAAATACATGCCAGTGGAGGTCCTTATAATGCCGTTCATTGGGATGGGCAACAGTGGGAGTTGAAGCGGATATTCTATAAGGGTGGATTCTGGTCTATCAGGACAATCTATGCTTTTGACTCGAATGATATTTGGTTTGACGCATTTGTTAGATGGAACGGTACAAGTTTAATCGAGATGCCCATACCGGAAATTTTTATAGGTCATGGCATCAACAAACTGTGGGGAACCTCAAGCAATGATTTATATGTCGTTGGTAATAGTGGTCTGATAGCACATTACGATGGCAGCCGCTGGCAGAAGATTGAGAGCGGGACGGAGTTGCCGATTAACGATATATGGGGAGCACAGGACGAAGATACTGGAGAGTATGAAATATTATGTGTAGCTTCTCGGCTCGATCAAAATGAGGGGAGTGAATTATTAAAAATAAATAATCAAAGTGTTGAAAAATTACAAACTAAAGGTCTTTCCTGGAGTTTGAAAGCCAATTGGTTTATACCAGATGTCATTTATTACATTGGTGGGGATGGTCTTTACTTCTCCCGAAATTTAGCTGGTACCTGGAAAAGAGATCTTTCGCTCCCATTTCTCTATAAACATGCAGTAAGAGGTCAGGCGGTTAATGATGTGATAGTGGCCGGTTCATTTGGTTTATTGTCGCATTTTAATGGGGTAAGCTGGCATCATTACAATGGTGGACATTATCCTTCAATCAATGCTGCTTATCGTGGAATAGCGATTAAAGGGGATATAATCACGGCAGTAGGTTTTTATAATATAAGAGAGGCGTTAATCGTGATAGGGAGAAGAGAGTGAGATCATATATTTCCGCAAGGGGGTGAGACTGATGGGCAAATAATAAAACCGCCGTTGTGATGGCAGCACAACGGCGGCAATAACCATAATGACGGGTAACCTATACTATTGAAATTCGAGCTGACCCGCCTTATGTACCTGCCAATTTAATTAACTTCAAGTTCAATTACAAATTGAAGGAGATTAAAATGGACAAGTGTTTATTTTTTATTGTAGTGTTTTTTGTATTAATTTTTCAGCAGTCCCGATCACAACCAAATTTTACTTATGAGCTAACTTCCAGTGAAAAATGTGCTCATGTTACCAATGGAACGAGTAAACAGATTTTACAACCCGGTGCAGTTGATTGGTATCTTGGGAAAAATTCAAATGAAGATCGACGTCGCGGTTTTTTTCAATGGAGCTTACTTGATGAAATTATTCCGGACAGTTCTACAGTTAATAGTGTTCGTTTATACATTAGAGTTAGTCCTTATGGACACAGCATGGAATTAGCAGCCAAGTTGTATGGTATGAAACTGGATGTGGATCAGGCATCGGCCCAATCACTATGGCAACGGTCAGATTATTTCAGTGGTCAAGTAGAATATCTCATTGGATCTGTTTCCAGTACAAATTATGTGGTGGATGAAATTTTCGAATCAGGATCAGATTTCGCCAAAGCCATTGAATCAGCTTTAGTTGATAATTTCTTTACATTAGGTGTCGTTGAACAGCGAGAAATAACCCATCAATATCCCTTTCGCCTTACTGGAATAGATGTAAGATTAGAGATCAACTATACCCCACCTCAACAGGAGGTGAGGGTTGATCAGAAACTTTCGGATCATGTTACATCCATCGGAGAGATAGGTCGCTGGGAAGGTGGCCCATATTTTAGACTTTATCAGGTCCCCCTTACTTTTGATTTCTATTTATTAACTCAGGAAGTATTACAAGGTATGCAAATACTGGTAGAAATTCCCTATGAAAAGTATCACCACTGGGAGGGATTTGCTGATGTAACCAATCATCACAAATTTAATATAACCCCTGAAGTGAATGAATTAATCTCTCAATTTGATTCAACTTTTTCAAACGTTACACTTCGTAATGAATTCCTTTCGGCTCCTGGTGTCAATCCTCCCGATGACCAGATCGAATTTAAAGACCCCTGGCTGATTGATTACCCTGATCCAGATTACGGAAATGCCAAACGTAACCGTGGGATGAAGGAAAGTGGACCGGATGCACTTATCTTCAA
>CAYMXZ010000398.1:0-2191 GCA_964394475.1 uncultured Caldithrix sp.
TTGATTTAATCACTGGTGACCCTTTATCAGCCGTCGTCCGTCTGGTGATTGATGCCGTGATGTACTATACGCAATCTCACATATTAGATCTCATTGGGGAAGGGATTCAACAAATGGCGGTCTTACTACCGAATAACGGTGAGCAAATTGTTATGGCGGCCTGGCAGGACATTCGCAGTCAATATTCCGGGTGGGGAACCTTACTGGGTGGATTCTCAACAGCCTCCTGGTCACACATGAAAGCCTTAATCTACAATCACTTTAAGAATATTCTTTTCCAGGATGTTTACATCGATCTCTTAACCGATGATAAAATCGAGAAAGGAAAAAATTATTCTGAACAATTTCAATATAACGGAGAGTTCACTGAATCCTATGATTACAGCAGTGAATTTATTGCTCACAAACTTGGAGATATCGAAACCGCTGAATCCATTTGTCGAGGTTTGCGAGTGTCGGCCCGTCTTTTCGAAGCCACTTCATCAGTACTCAATATTCTGGGAATTTTACCAATACCAGGATTGGAATTACTGGATGCCCTCAATACCGCCTTGAAAATTTCTGCCTATGTACAGGTATTGAGTGCGATTGGCTATTCCGCTTACGAATTTTTCACCATACCGGAAGACATGGATAAAACCGTTGATAAAATCTATTTACCGGAAGGTAAACCACTCGCATTTCAGAAAGCATCTTCCTCCCTCCCACAAAGCAAGATGAATCCGGAAATTCGTTCTTTACTGATCAGCAGACTCTGGCAAAGCATGAATGATTATGATTCAACTATTTTTTCGCTGAAGCAAAAGATTGTAAATGGAGAAGTAAGTCAGGCTCTCATTTCCATGGACGATTTGATGGAAAATGAGAAAAAATATCAAAACGATCTAAAATCTGTGCTGGCACCCATCTATGCCGTGGCAAAAATGGCACAGGACAGCCTGGATAATTTCACGGCGATGTACGATTCAATTATTAGCTATTATGCACAGGCAGGAGAGAATAGATTTAAAAATTATCTGGCAATTTTGTTTTTACCGACCGACACCTCACAAACTATGCGAGATACCGTGATGGCAATTTTAGACCGTTCATTGACGACGAATCATCTTTTAACAGAACAAACCATCACCACTTTCGATTCAGTTTCCTCCCTCCCCATGCCCGCCATCGTGATCGCTAAACCGGCTAAACAAAGTCATTATGAATTGAAGCGTGACCAGAAATCCACAATTAAAATTCTGGTAGAAAATGTAGGATCGCTACCAGCCCATGGCGTAAGTATTTGTCTAAAAACCAACTCCGCTCTGCAAATCGAGCAAGCGGATAGCATTTACCTGGGAACTTTATCACCAGGTCAGCTCACCGATACGATTTCCTGGACGGTCAGCCTGTTTGATAATAGCTATACTCGTGGCACCTGGACGGTCGAAGTATATTCCTCGGACGCCAAGACTTACTCTACCTCTGGATCATTTGTCATTCCCCAACCTTCTTCTCCTCCCACTGGTGGTAAATTATCCAATGCCAATATTTATAATTATCCCAATCCATTTAATCCAGATAAAGAAAATACGACATTGCGTTACAGTCTGGAAAAATCAGCAGAAGTAACCATAAAAATCTATGATGCCGGTGGGAATCTGGTAAGAATTCTGCTTGATGCAGTTTCCCAACAAGCGGGAGAAGAACAAAGCATTACATGGGATGGGAAAAACAGTAAAGGTGAGATCGTGGCCAATGGAGTATACTTCAATGTAATTGAAACGTCTGAGAATGAACGAGCAGTTGGAAAAATTGCGGTGTTAAGATAAAAGGAGCAGGCTATGAGAATATTTTCTTTCATCATAATTATTTTCATTTTCACTTCTCTGCTTCTGGCGGGGGAGCAATCGGGCGGTTATGCCGGCAGTTTTATGGACTGGGGAGCTGGTGCGAGAGCCATTTCGCTGGGAAAAGCCTTTACCGCCATTGCCAACGATGGTTCGGCAATTTACTGGAATCCGGCCGGATTAGTACAACTGTCAACCCGCGAGTTCAGTGCCATGCATTCCCTGATCTTTGAGGATCGCGCCCAAAATTTTATCGAATTTACTTATCCAATCTCTTCTTTTTCTCTGAGCGCCGGCTGGATGCGGTTTGGAGTAAATGATATTCAGGAGCGAAGTTCTGAAGGGGAACTCCTGGGGAAATT
>CAYMXZ010000399.1:0-2159 GCA_964394475.1 uncultured Caldithrix sp.
GGTTAAAATCGATGGAGATAATTTCCGATGGTTCTTCGATGAGAAGATCGAGGGGGCGTGCTCCACTGCCGGTGATACAAAGGACTCGGTCCCCTTTATCGATATTTAATGCGCGAAGCTCCGAAAGACTGTCCTCATTACAGGAAGAGTAATTTACTGTTTGGAGAAAAGGCTTCATTTCTACTAATCCAGTGCGTTCAGTAAACCGTAAATAATAATGGCAATAGCGATAAGGGAGCCACCGATTCCGATAAAATGTCCGATAAAGAAGACGGTATTAAGACCATACGGTTTTGGAGTAAGCCCGCGATATCCCATCCAGGCACCCAAAACAAATGCAACGACAAAGGCATAACCGCTTGTCACTAAAGCCCATTTTAATACGATAAAAATGAAGTCATTTAAGGAAAGATAAGGAGCAATAAGTCCCGCAATAAGTATCCACATACCATATACGCCAAGAAATGAATGTGCCACACGCCAGGAACGGATAGTCTCTGAACCTTTGTTTCTGATGATGGATAGCCAGTAAGGTATCCCCGATAATACTCCAACAGAAAAGACCATCAACCCATGAAATAGAAGTATGATGCCAGGTGGACTCTTCATTGTTTCTGAGCTCCATAATTTTGAAGAAGATTCTTTTTTGTTTTATTTCGATGGCATTTTTATTTTCAGTTCTATATTCTCTTAGCCACGGTGGCAATTGTTTCTACTTAGTCTTTCTTTACTTGACAGTGGTCAATTCCATGATTGAACCATACATTCCGACCGTAATACGGGCCAGAGCAACAAAATCAATTTTTTCAATGGTGTCTTCACTGGTGGTATGTGAAAGGGCCCGGTACGCACCGGTATCTGTAATCTGCATTCCTGCATAACCGAACTTCCAGAATGATCCGTGATCAGACCACGCGGCACCTTTCACCCAGCTTGGAACGCTACCACCCCTGATCGGGAAAGCACTTCCTTTTCTAAAACCGCGGGTTGCTTCAATTACATATGGTCGGGTTTTAAGATTAGCGATGAATCCCAGAAAATTTCCTTGATCTGGATAAAATAAGGAGAATGGGAAGGGAAGTTTTTGACTGCCAGGTTCGTGTTTGTAAATACCAATGGCATCCATCGAGAGAATGACCTGGATGTTCTCTCCCATTTCCTTCGACCGTTGGGCATATCTCAGGCTTCCCATCGATTCGGTATTATCATATGGGGGTTCCTGGGTTGTAAATGCTACTAAGCGAAGCGTTCTGTCGGGCTGATAATTTCGAAGCATCTCACTCAATTTTAGTAGAACAGCCATTCCGCTGGCGTTGTTATTGGCTCCCGGAGAATCAGGCCAGGTGTCGTATTGAGCGCTTAAAATGACGATTTCCGAAGCACGTAAGCGGCCGGGAAATGCAATTTCGAGATTGGAGCATTCTTTCCCTTCCACTAAAAAAGTCTGCTTTCTCACTTCGTATCCGAGTGATTCCCAACGATCCGTAATCCAATTTTCGGCGGCAACTAATGAGGAGTAGTGGACCGGATTACGGGGACCTAGGGTGTCTGAAAAAAACGACACAATGCTTTTTAGTTCATTCTCCATTGCCTTGAGTTCTTTTTCCATCCCAGTTTCTAATGGTGCCTCATACCAGCGACCCTCGCATCGCACCATGTACCAGTATGAAAAAAGAAGAAAAAGAATCAAAAAAGATCCACACGCGATCAGGGTCTTGACCAAAATTAATTTTTTATTTCTCATCTGGCAACCTCCAGAAAAGGTTTTTGAAAATAAATATTCTTAAAAATGCTGGAATCATTGTCGACAGACTTACTCCAATCCTGTTATAAAAATCAGAGTAAACCCATACTTTGTCTTTCAAGATAGCATTGACGATTTTAACGGCGATATCCTTTGGGGAGTTGAAAAAAACACCGGGAATCTTACTGACATCCATATTGGCACTTTGGATAAATGACGTTCTGATTCAAAGAAAAATCAAAAATTCAACTATCGCAATTGTAGTTCGAGTCGTTAGTAAATCGCTTTATTTCAAAGCGGTTAATTAACATCAATTGAAAATAACTCTCTGACGGTTGCGCGAATTTATACCCTACTTTTCTTTTTTTCAAGTTCAGAGTCCAAAAAAGAAACTTTATATGCAATTTGATGGACA
>CAYMXZ010000400.1:0-2151 GCA_964394475.1 uncultured Caldithrix sp.
TCGAGAGGAGAAACCGTTTGCCCTGATGTTTCCTAACCTTGCTCAGATTAAAGCCGTATGTGAAGTGTCGGACTTCGAGGAACGCCTGCTGCAATCTCCGGAGTCTCCGATTTTGCTTTTGCGAAGAAAACAAGCCAACCAGGACAGCAAGGGCATTCCTTTTCTGGAGGCCGCTCCCGGAAATCCCAATCTCGGGATTATGTTGCCCTATACACCACTGCATCATTTGCTGCTTCATTATCTTGGCACTCCGATCGTTGCCACCAGTGGGAATCTGTCCGAAGAACCCATGGTAATTGATGAGCATGAAGCCGTGCAGCGTTTGGCTGGTATCGCGGATTATTTTTTAGTGCATAATCGTCCCATTGTTCGGCAGGTCGATGATTCCATCGTCAGAGTAATCCTGGGACGAGAGCTGGTTCTGCGGCGGGCACGTGGATATGCTCCTTTACCGATTCAAATTTCAGTGAACAAGCATATGACCCCATCGCCTGCGGAATCTTTGTTGGGAGTGGGTGCTCATCTGAAAAACACCATTGCCCTTCAGAAAAGTAATAATATCTTTGTCAGTCAGCACATCGGGGATTTGTCAACGAATGAATCCTTGCACGCTTTTCAAAAAGTGATTGTCGATTTTCAGAAATTATATGATGTAGAACCATCGCGGGTCATTGCTGACTTGCATCCGGATTACCTTTCCACTCAATACGCCAGCAGCAATTACCCGGAGGTAATTTCTGTCCAGCATCATGAGGCACACATTGCCGCCTGTAGACTGGAGAATCAGCTAGAGGGTACGGTGTTGGGAGTTTCCTGGGATGGCACGGGTTTGGGGCGAGATCATAGCATCTGGGGAGGTGAATTTTTTATCTCGGATGAGTCCTCATTTATTCATAAGGCTCAATTACGAAAATTTCCCCTTCCAGGGGGAGAGGAAGCTATTCGTGAACCGCGACGCTCCGCCCTGGGAATTCTCTATCAAATTTACGGTGAGAATTTAGGGTCAGTGGAACAGTGGTTACTGAGCAGTTTTAATTCTTCTGAACTTTCTCTTCTTTTAAAAATGTTAAAGAAAAGAGTTAATTGTCCATTGACATCAAGCGCCGGTCGATTATTTGATGCTGTCGCAGCCTTGCTGAATGTGCGACAGCAGATAAACTATGAAGGTCAGGCAGCTATGATGCTGGAATATCTGGCAGACCCGACTGAAGACGGTCATTATGATTTTGAGCTGGTTCCTGGTGATATAGTAATCGTCGACTGGCAACCCATGCTTGAACAGATTATAAAACAGATAGCGGATCAGGAAAAACCACCCCTGATTTCTATGAGATTTCATAATACCCTCGCACAAATTATCGTAAGAATAGCGCAAGTACTTCAAATAGAAAAAGTCGTGTTAAGCGGTGGTTGCTTTCAAAATGCAATTCTGCTGGAAAAAACTGTCCAGTTATTGCAGGAAAATGGATTTCGTCCCTACTGGCATCAGCGGATTCCTCCCAATGACGGTGGTATTTCTCTGGGTCAGATTGCGATCGGCTGGCAGCAGCAAAAAATTCACCAGAAAAATAAGATTACTATCAATTCGGAAACTGAAAAAAATAAGATTGGTTAAACAAAGTCAAAAAGTAAGAAGGAAAATGATATATGTGTTTGGCCGTCCCTGGAAAAGTGATTTCCATCGAAGAAAAAATAGAGAATTCTCCCCAAATGGCTAAAGTTGATTTTGCTGGAGTGGTGCAAAATATTTGCATCGACTGGCTACCCGAGGTAAAAGTGGGTGATTATGTGATAGTGCATGTGGGATTTGCCCTCAATAAAATTGATGAAAAAGAGGCGGAGGAAACTCTCAAGCTGTTGCGAGAAATGGGTGACCTGGAGTAAAATCGTCATGAGAAGAGAGCGGAAATGAAATATCTCGACGAATATCGGGATGCAAAAGCAGTAAAACATCTGTCCCAGAAAATCCGAAAATTGATTACGCAGAAGTGGACTATCATGGAGATCTGCGGAGGGCAAACTCATTCGATTTTGAAATATGGGATGGAAGAATTGCTACCCCCCGAGCTGACCATTGTGCATGGTCCGGGATGTCCGGTGTGCGTTACTCCTCTGGAGATGATCGATAAGGCTATTGCCATTGCCCAGCAG
>CAYMXZ010000401.1:0-2148 GCA_964394475.1 uncultured Caldithrix sp.
ACGATTGGCGATATAAAAATTTCTTTACCGGATGCTATAAGCAGGTGTCCGTCGATGACCAGATGGTTTATCAGAGAATCTTCCACCACATGTAAAAGCGCCACCGGCCATAGTGATTGTGTCAGACGATAGAGTTCCACAAACATAATTGACCAGCAGATCATTGACAGCATGGCGAACGCGGCAAATGGCAATCTTCCAACCGGTAATACCTGATACATGTCGGAGGCTGGCAGGAAAAATAAATAATAAGGCAGATGCCAGGCGCCCCACACGCCGCCCACTATCAGGTAAAGCCATATATCGCCGATATGAAGTTTCACTAATTTAGCTGTTAAATAGCCCCGCCAGACTGACTCTTCAAAGATGTTCTTGACAAAGTTGGCGGCCAGGGTACCGGTGAATCCGGGCCAGATAAACCCCGGTTCTGAAATTTGAAAAGCTAATCCACCCGACCATGTTTCCAATTATCAGTACCGCGGCGGTCACCACCGGAAAAATGATCAGTGAAAGAAAATACCACCTCCCATTCCCCTTGAAATTTGGTTTTAGCCCGATATCTTTCCATCCATCGCCGGCAAAGAGTCGAAGTAATATGGTGGTCAATAAAGGCAATACCAACCAAATCCCCATCCCCGGGGATTCTCCTTCCGGTGCTGGTTCCACCATGGTATCAATCCATCGCCCAAGCCAGCCGCTGGCCAGCGCTATTAAAATGAACAAGCTGATGTTACGAATGGTTTTTTTATCCGCCAGTTGAATTTTTGGGTTGGCCATATGATCCTTTCGTTTCTTCAAGTTCTTTGATATCAGGTTTCCGCATGCAGTATTTCTCTTTTTTAAACTGAATACCTCATCCACCTTTGAACGACACCATGAAACATAAAGCCTACCCGTATGACCGATGGCGTTACCGATGATCTTGCTTATTTTGTTTAGCAAACCCCACCAAAAATCTAAGCACACGCACCCTCGCTATCGGCGATGGGTGACAGGTGATTTTAGTGGTTGGTGTTACAGGTAAGAGATCCCCAGTATCTTTAACCTGATGTTCCGATTAAAACA
Organism: uncultured Caldithrix sp.; assembly: GCA_964394475.1. GTDB lineage: Bacteria > Calditrichota > Calditrichia > RBG-13-44-9 > RBG-13-44-9 > RQOF01. Next base: position 1,066 of record CAYMXZ010000401.1, read on the forward strand.
GAAAAGAAAATCAGCAGTAATGCAAATAATCCATAACGTCCGGGCCGAATGAAAAATTTCGGTAATGGGACGGTCTTTTGATTGTGGTGTTCTAATTTTATATGCGTTTTAAGTATTTAATTGAGTCTTTGAGATGGCCGATAGTATTCATTTTTTTCTACCACACTCGCTTTACGGTTTGCATGTTTATGAAGTGCCGAAGGTAATTGATAAAGCGGAATAAACGGCTTGCCCGCTGTCACCGTGCGGTTATTTCGATGGATTCTCGAATGGCTTTTTCAAGTTCATCCGGGACATCGGTGCCGATTCGATACTTTTTGCCGGTTTTCATTTCAATTTCGACCGCATATAATCCAGAAATATTATAGAGCCAGCCATAGGGGGTCAGGCGAATTCCCCAGCCATAGTAGCAGGGGTTTTTTACCACACGGCACGACTCAATTTCATGCAATGGAAATTTCCTTCGAATAAAACCTACCCCGAAACGAATTTCGATGGCATCCTCCTCAATCACTACCGTTAGCGTAGCAAATAGCACCAGAAAGATCCCAATGGTAATCAAAACGACCAGGCCAACCCAATTAAAACCATAGATAGCCATGAGACCGGCCACAAAGAGCAGTCCAATGACCAAGGTAATTGTACTCACGTAGCCAATTTGCTTGTGTTGATATCTAATCATGTTTTCTTCCTACAGGTGATGGTTTATGATAGTTATATGAATAAGCAATTGAACTAATATATTGCTTCTATTAATTGTTCAGATGCTCGCAGTAAATACCTATTGTCTTGACCATCTTTGATGCGAACAATTGCATCTACATAAATATTTGATCCCCATTTCGGACCGTTTCGTACGACTCTGATTATACGATTAGGATACTGTTCAGGTGATGTTCCAGTCTCACGAGTGGTCCATGATTTCCAGACTTGTTTATTATATACCAGCCATAGAGCATCGGCATCTATTGTCGCATTGATACTATCCGTGTTGATGGCTGTGATATATAAAAAAGCCACAAAGTTGGGACCTCCTGGTGATATTTGAGGTTGGAGATCTATCCACATGTGAGAAGTAAGTAG
>CAYMXZ010000402.1:0-2100 GCA_964394475.1 uncultured Caldithrix sp.
ATCCCTATCGGTATCGAGCCCGGCTGGAAAGGAGTGGTCATCCGGTGCTGGAGAGCGCCCCCTTAGAAATAACGACCATGGATACCACCAGCCATAATTTCCAGTGGGAGGTTATTGAAATCCCCAGTCCTTACGGCAGTGGAGATTTGTATGATGTGGCGATTATTGATGAAAATGATATCTGGGCGGTGGGAGAGATTTACGCCGACAGCGCCCAACCCTGGCTGCCCTACAACGCCGTGCACCTGTCTGCCGGCCAGGCAGGCTGGGATGGGCAGCAGTGGGAGTTGAAGCGGATATTCTATAAGGGTGGATTCTGGTCTATCAGGACAATCTATGCTTTTGACTCGAATGATATTTGGTTTGACGCATTTGTTAGATGGAACGGTACAAGTTTAATCGAGATGCCCATACCGGAAATTTTTATAGGTCATGGCATCAACAAACTGTGGGGAACCTCAAGCAATGATTTATATGTCGTTGGTAGTAGCGGTCTTATCGCCCACTACGACGGCAGCCGCTGGCAGAAGATTGAGAGCGGGACGGAGTTGCCGATACAGGATATCTGGGGGGTTGTCGATTGGAAAACCGGCAAAGAAAATATTCTAACAGTTGCATGTAACCTGTTTTCTAACGATGGGATTGCCGTTTTACAAATTACCGGGAATTCAGTCAACCAAATTTCAACCACTAATCTACCAGTTAACATTAGTAGTGTATGGAGTTTTAATGGTTGGGAGTGGTATATTTGCGGCAGTGGTTTATACAAAGCCCGTACTTTGAAACAGCCCTGGAAAAAGGTTACCGGTTTGCCCTCTATTTTCCAACAGAAGGTGCGCGGTAAGGGTCCAAATGATATTTTTGTGGTGGGTCATTTTGGTCTGGTTCTGCACTGGAATGGTTCCACCTGGCGAAGATATTCACTGTTTACAGAGGGATATTATAGTGGTTTAGCAGTGACAGATGATCTGGTAATTATTACCGGCACAAAAGTTAGTGGTATTATTGCTGGTTCGGCAATAATCCTGATGGGCAAAAGGTAATTAACATTAGCAGGTAATAAAATATAAAGAAGTAAGCGTGAATAGGCTTTATCATCAAATTGGCAATATGTAAAATTGACAATTCAAATTTAATAATCAGTTCATTAAACTAACCGAAGGAACATAAAGATGAAAAAGATTCTTTTATTTTTCTCACTTTTATTGCTGTCAATGACACATTCCCCGTTATTTGGTCAAGGTTATGAAGTAAAAGTTTTAATAACTGATTTATGGTTTAGCTCGCATTAAAGTTTTCTGGTTTTTCTTCGAGCAGATATTTATAGGGAAAGTGTGCTCATTCCTCCAGATAGTAATTACCATTATAAGTGGTATGCAGATTTTACCCACGATCAAAAGGGTTGGTATCTATTAGATTCTGGGATGGGTAAATATGAAGCTCATGCCGATCAATATTTAGGGGATTCTATTTGGATATATGTTGTTGTCAATGATAGAGTAAATCATATCTTTGAAAACATCCAATCAGATACCATTGGTCCAATTGAGATGACGGGTCGAGATCCAGTAACAATAGATTTTGCTCCTTACTCGGAAAATGGTATTTTGATTAAAGACTATATTCGCCCGCGTCATTGGCGGTATACTATAAATCAGTGGAGGAATGAATTTAAGGGATTATTGACCCTCGGGATGTGGGAGATACTCCAGGCCTTTCCAAATTTTTCTGAACTATTAGGAGAAAAGTTTTGCTATTGGAATAATAATATTGCCGATATTAAACATTATAGGGAATTCGATATATATAGCGATACCATAATAATCAAGGCTAAATATAAAGCAGTCAAAGGAAATGTAGTAATAAATACCGTTCTGATGGACGGAATAGAATCAGATTATGACTCAGTTCAATTTAAAGACCCCTGGGTTGTGGATACCACAGATGCCAGATTTTACACAGCGCCTTACGGTTACCACAGTTTAGGTATGGAAACACCATTTTTAACAGAATCCTCTCCCTTGCCGCTTACTTTTACATCTAAATATCAAGGCGTGTTTTTGAATCAAGGCTGGCCTACTTGGAATCCACCCTACTACT
>CAYMXZ010000403.1:0-2093 GCA_964394475.1 uncultured Caldithrix sp.
ATCATGACCTGCCCAACCACAGCAGCATTTAACGGCTTAACAACCAGCAAAAGAGTACTCAAAGTCGGCAGCAGCCTACGCTACTTTGGAGATGGATTCCAAAAGAAAACCATGATTGGCGGACGCAAATGCTGGAAAATCCCAGTTATGGAAGGCAACTTCATAGTAGAAGACGGTTTCGGGGCACAAGAAGCCGTAGCAGGCGGAAACTTCATGATATTCGCCGAAACTCAACTAGCAGGCCTCAAAGCGGCAGAAGCAGCCGCAGATGCCATACGCGTCAGAGCACCCGACGTAATCATGCCTTTCCCAGGAGGAGTATGCCGTGCGGGCAGCAAAGCAGGGTCACTTAAATATAAAATGAAAGCCTCAACAAACCACCCCATAAAATCTCTTCCGATCCTTTGTTATCGTTTAATAAAAGATCTTTTTTAAGTTCGTTTACCTCATTGGTATTTCCACTTAACAGCCAGCGACCGGTTATTCCATTGTTATACAGAGAATAACGGCGTGAATAGGAGAGACTTCCAAAATAGCCAAATTGTTTGTTAAAGAGTCGACTCTGGTTTCCAATGGAAAACGAATAACTCTGATCATAAGGAGCTCTTTTAAAAGTAGGTGCCATAGTGTTGCTAAAGGCATGGGACACATCATTTAAGAAGTGGGCTTGTTCGGCATTTCGACGTGCCGAATTCGGAGTGGGAATCTGGACCGAGGGGTCTTTAACAAGTTCCGGAATCGCTCGCGTTCCATCATCCATCCCCAACCAATCCTTTGACCCTCCTGGATAGGTCAGGAAATCATTGCGACCAGTGGTCTCCGATACATAGGTGGCACCGGCAGAGAATCTGACCGTAAATTCCTCAGGATAAACTTTCGTCCCAATATCAATAACTCCACCGGAGAAATTGCCTGGTTCATCCGGCGTAAAGGTCTTTTTCGTCACAATGTTGTCCAACAAATTTGAAGGAAGTAAATCCATCTGAAATGATTTTTTATCAGGATCCATACTGGGAAGTTCTGCTCCATTCAACATGGTGGCATTATATCGATCTCCCAGACCGCGGACATAAACGTATTTACCATCCACGACCGATGCCCCGGTTACTTTTTTCATGGCATCAGCGGCATCGTTACTGCCGGAACGAGAAATTGATTCGGCACTGATGGCATCGCTTACAACATTTGACTTCTGTCGTTCTCGCAACAGAGTCGCTTCATTATTCAAAATCATCCGGGCCTCCACAACCACTTCTTCAGAGGTCAATATCTCAGGTTTCAATGAAAGATCTAATTTCTTCACCTCGCCGGCTTTTAATTCAAAATTGGTTATCTTTAATTCCGCATAGTTAATCATTTGTACAATCAAGGTATAATTTCCGGCGGGGATATTGTTAATAATAAAGGTACCATCCAGATCACTGGCCGCTCCCATGCTGGTTGCCTCGAAATAAATATTCGCCCCGATAATACTCTCACCGTTCTGAGCATCAACAACTCTGCCGATTACTTTTGCCATATTGTTCTGTGCACCTAACTGCGAACTTCCTGATAGCCAGTAAACAGCAATCAAAACAAAAATTGCCATCCGTAAAAATCGGCTACTCTTCATCCATTTTTTTAACCGCATCATACTACATACTATCATTTGATACATTTCTTTCTCCCGTACGTTTGTTTTATTGATTTTAATAAACGCAACATTTTAGTCGCGTTTTGTTACAAATCGGTTACAACAATATGTCAAATAAAAAAATTTTATGGATTGTTCATTGATGCCAGGCCATCTCACCTAACCACAATTTTCACCATTTGATTTAAACCTTTGATTAGTATGGACCAATGGTGCTGAGCCGAACAAATCGCAGGGAAAAAACTTTCAAGCCGCTGGAAGAGAAAAACTATTTGTATAAGGAAAAATTGGTAATAAAATTAGATTCAATAAAAATTAATGGTAACGAAAATCCTTTTGACAAAGCGCCGCGCATGAAGAAAGATAAAAGATTCCTTTATATTGCAATATTTACTCTCTTTCCATTATTACTCGTTTTAGATTTTTCATCTCGAATCGGGCTATTTTCACAGGAGAGTAT
>CAYMXZ010000404.1:0-2087 GCA_964394475.1 uncultured Caldithrix sp.
GGTTGAATGGGAAGAGCAGGGGATAGAATCATTTTCCAGGCCACATAAACCAGCGGCATAATCAGACCAAATATAAAACGGATGCCGAATAGAACTATATGGGAACCCAGAATTATTTTTAAAGCAGAACGGGTGTAAGGACTTTGCTTGCCGAGAAACCGGAAACGGCTCCATAAGGTTAGAATTCTGAGTAAAATCAACAGCAATAACCAGTAGGCTATCTTCACCTGCAGAGCGGATTCCTGGAAAGTAAAGAGGGCGATGCCCAGGCCGATGGTTAGAGTGCCCTGTATAATTCCTCCGCTGCTGGTCGGATGATTCCAGGCGGGACGTGTGAGAGAGAATCCATACCCTCCAGCAAAAATCCACAGAAAACTGAAGATAAGAAAAAATAAGATCAGATGTAAGAGATGAAACGATTGTCTAAAAATCGACAACAACAGGGCAAGAAGGAGAAGCGCCAGAAAAACGTAAAATATGTTTATTGCCCAATTTCTATTTTCAGTCTGACCAGGATCCAGGGGAAGTTTGGACTTCTTTTTCAGCCATATTGATCCCAATAACAATATCAGTCCTAAAAATAATTGTATTTTCATGCTTTGAGAAAAAAGAGTATACCGACTATTAAAGAGCTGCTCGTCGAAAGTCAGATAAGTGATGAAGAAGAATATCAGGTAGACCCCGCACAGAGTCATTTGACCCAACAGGAAAATAATGTGTGGCACATCGTGTAGCGGCTGGTACTGATACTGTTTCATGAACTTCGATTTATTTTCGTATGATTGTGCTATTAATTGTTTTTGAAAATTCTTTTTCTTATGCGGTAAGAATTTATTGATAAAAGATCAACGTTCCAAAGAGAAGCTGAGCACTATGTTTTTCGATAAATTGTTAAAACAAGATTATTGAAAATAGGAAAATTGCCAAGCATTATGAAGCCGTGTCGCTGTATCGAACATTTTTGTAGGAATGATTCCAGCGGGAGAACTCCTTCTGCAAGAATAGTCCGGTGAAAGAATGAGGGGTATTGGCCAGCTGTTCCGGCGTACCCTCTGCAACGACCTCTCCTCCATTATCTCCTCCTTCTGGCCCCAGATCAATAATCCAATCGGCAGTTTTAATCACGTCAATGTTGTGTTCGATGACAATGACCGTATTGCCTTTATCTACCAATTGATTTAATACATTGAGAAGCATATTGATATCGGCGAAATGTAAACCGGTAGTTGGTTCATCCAGAATATAAACCGTTTTACCGGTACTGACGCGGCTGAGTTCGGTGCTCAATTTCACCCGCTGGGCTTCTCCGCCGCTCAAAGTCGTCGCCTGTTGTCCCAGATGAATATATCCCAGACCGACTTCACTCAGCGTTTGTAATTTGCGTTTAATAGCCGGTATTTTATCGAAAAATTCCAGGGCATCGTTGACGGTCATATCTAACACATCCGAAATGGATTTACCGCGATAATGGATTTCTAAGGTTTCACGATTGTAACGCTTGCCCTTGCACACTTCGCAGGTGACATATACATCTGGCAGGAAGTGCATTTCAATTTTTTTCACTCCATCACCTTCACATGCTTCACAACGGCCACCTTTCACATTAAAAGAAAATCTTCCCGGCAGATATCCCCGGATCTTCGATTCAGGAAGCTGGGCGAATAAATCGCGAATTAAGGTAAATAATCCGGTATAGGTAGCCGGATTGGAACGAGGTGTTCGTCCAATGGGGGATTGATCAATGTCAATCACTTTGTCTACCGCTTCCAATCCGAGGATTTCATCGTAAGGGAGTGGAATCATCTTACTGTTGAAAAAGTAGCGGGAGAGGATAGGATAAAGTGTCTCATTTACCAGCGTGCTCTTCCCTGATCCCGATACCCCGGTAATGCAAATAAATTTTCCCAGTGGAAATTTTATGGTCAGATTTTTCAGATTATTTCCGCGCGCGCCTCGCAATTCTAAAAATAAACCGTTTCCCTTTCTCCTGCTCTCCGGAATGGGAATGTAACGCTGGTAACTCAGATATTGTCCGGTTATACTGCGAGGATTTTTTTCTATTTCCTGTGGGGTGCCCACGGCAACAA
>CAYMXZ010000405.1:0-2076 GCA_964394475.1 uncultured Caldithrix sp.
GTCCGAAGCTGCTCAATGAATTATTCAATTGCCGCACTATTCAGGAGCAAGCCTTCGCATGGAAAAAGTGGGATAATTTAGTATGGCATATATTCCTTCAAGGTATTTCTTCACGAGCAGTCTGGAAATATTTCTTCGGTGATCCAGGATTTTACTCTTATGTCCCCTCCGATTTTTCAATATACAAATATCTAAAAGAAAGGTTTGCTTTTGCAGCGAATAACATCTTTCTCCGCAAAAGTCCTTTTGCCACCCTACTTTTCAAGGGTAAGTTTATGGATGAAGAACTGCCATTACATCTGCAAAACAGACATTACCTTACCTTGAGGCGCGGACTGCCGCGGGTTAAAATCGTTACCCGTTCTCTTCTTGATTTTCTTGAGCACTGTGAAAAAAAATCTTTCAATAAATTTTCTCTTTCTGATTTTTCCTCTTATACCAGCAGTAATGAGTATGAACGAATCTGGGATGGAATTATCAAAACCGCGGTAAGCGGAGCGATTTTGTGCGAACGACAATTTTTAGTGAAGCGGGAGCCTCCAACTAAAAATAGTTTATACATCCAACGTAACAGTGAAATGGAATTCGGACTCTGCCGGGAAGATAATTCAATTTTTTACACCTTTGTGATCGCAAGTGTCTATGGTCATGGGGAATAAAATACGAATTGTGCCATATACCAAGGAAGATAACGAATCTGCCCTGTTGTTGGAAAAACAGTGTGCTCAGGGAGAATCTCTTCAATTAAGATTTTTTCGACCAACCTTTCATGCCCGATCAGAAGTTTATGAAAATTATCGAATCCTGTGTGCGAAGCTCGATGACAGACTAATTGGAATAATCGCTGGGGCAGAAAAGTTCGTAAAACTATATGATAAAATGATTCGGGCGATATATCTTTATGACCTGCGTGTCCATCCAGATCATCGGAAATATGGAACAGCCACCCGGCTTGTCAATACTTTACTTGAAGATCTGGGTAGAGGCGATTGCATTTACTCCCTGATTGCCGGGGAAAACAGGCGGGCTTTGGCCCTGGCTGGTGCTGTTCTTGGTGCCTCCAGAATTACAATACCTTTGACATACGTGGCTATACCCGTGTATAAAAGGATGAAAATAAATACTGCTTATCGAGCTACAACCGCCCTGGATGTTCATAAGATGTATCTCAGGCTCAATCACGATATGCAATTTGTACCAGCTTTTGATGAGAAAAGAATGCGCGGACATATCACGAGTATTGTCACTGAGAACGAGAAAAGTAGATTTTCTATATGGACAAATGAGAACCTACTTCAGGAACAGGTTGTAAATATTCCCTTTCGTTTCCGCATAATGAGACTTTTGTCTATTCCCTTTCGTCATTTTCTTAAGTTGCCACATATTCCAAAAGAAAATGAGATTATTCGAAGCTGGTTTCTTTATGATCTTTGTGCCAGGGATGTGGAAGATATCAAAAATATATTATTCATCAGTAATAACCTGGCGATCGACGCCGAAAGAACCTTTCTCTACCTTTTGCTGGATCCCCATGATCTCATCCTAGGATTTATCAAAAATATGAATTTAAAGATGTTTTTTGTCCCATATTTTTTCATCGTAAGCGGTCGTCTAACTCCTACTAAAACCGATAGAATTTATATTGATATCAGAGACCTGTGATACCCATCTAAAATTTGCTGAAGAAGTCGTTCTGCATGATCAATTTTCGAAGTGAATAAAGTTTCTAAACAAAATCGGTAAGCTTGTATTTTTTTTAAGCGACAATAACAATAGTGACTTCCTGGATCCCAATGGTACAAAAATCTATATAAGACTTTTGAAAACTAATTCTCCTTCTTCCATAGCTTTTGATATGGGTTAAGATTTAACAGAGGTATTAACAGCAGAATTATTGAACAGGATTTTATTAAACGAAAGAAAACTGATCAGAATAGCGCACTCTTAAACAAAATCTGTCATAAAAAACACTATGGTCCTTTTTACTATCATCTGGGCTTCCTGGCTGTTATCGGAAATTCTTTTAAACCGGTTCACGCGATCACATTCTCCCCGCTCCAGGGAACGGGATAAAAA
>CAYMXZ010000406.1:0-2074 GCA_964394475.1 uncultured Caldithrix sp.
TAATCCGACCGGTGAATTCATCAACAATCATCACCTTGCCATCGGACACCACGTAGTCTACATCTTTCTCAAACAATGAATAGGCTTTTAGTAGCTGGGATATATTGTGGATTTTCTCATTCTTCTGAATGTATTCACTCTGAATTTTATTTTTTTGTTCTAATTTTTCCATGGGTGAGAGCGAGTCGTCACCTTCAATGGCAGAAAACTTTTCTGGAAGATCCGGCAGGACAAAATCTTCCGGACTGCGCGGCGACAGGAAAGAACGGCCCTTATCGGTCAAATCGATCACATGCCCCTTTTCGTCGATGGCATAGTATAGTTGTTCGGTAATTTCATGCAGTTTTTTATCCCGCATGAAATTGCTTTCCATATCAAACACCAGTTTGCGGATACCGGGTTGCTGAAACAATTTAAGCAAACGTTTATTTTTTGGAGCACCGTGTTGCGCAATCAGTAATTTGACTGCTGCCTCATCGGGTTTATTTTCTTCCAGCAGCTTCTCTCCCTCCGCAATCAACTCATTGACGTAGCGAGTTTGTTCTCGAACCAGCTTCTCCACCATCGGTTTCACTTCATCATAAGTATGAGTGGACACATCCAGAGGACCGGAAATAATCAACGGTGTGCGGGCTTCATCAATCAGAATGTTATCCACTTCATCCACAATCGCATAATGATGGCCTTTTACCTGCACGATATCTTCCACAGTAACTGCCATATTATCGCGCAGATAGTCAAACCCAAATTCATTGTTTGTTCCATAGGTGATATCACAGGAATACGCTTCTTTTCGTTGCTTGCTGTCCATTTGATTAAGGATAATACCGACGGAGAGTCCAAGGAACTTATAAATTTCGCCCATCCATTCCGCATCCCGCTGAGCCAGATAGTCGTTAACGGTGACCAGATGAGCGCCTTTTCCTTCCAGGGCATTCAGATAAAGGGGCATGGTCGCCACCAGCGTTTTGCCTTCGCCGGTAGCCATTTCGGCAATTTTACCCTGATGAAGTACATAGCCACCGATGAGTTGAACATCGAAGGGGACCATATCCCAGGTAATTTCATGGCCAGTAACAACCCATTTTTTTCCAAGCATCCGACGGCAGGCTTCTTTGACCAGAGCAAATGCTTCCGGCAATAGATCATCCAGAGTTTCTCCAGCGGCTAATCGCGCTTTGAATTCTTCAGTTTTTTGAGGAATTTCAGCATCCGTCAATGATTTATAACTTTCAAAATGCTGATTAATTTTATCAACTAACGGCCAAATTTTTTTCAGTTCCCGTTCATTCTTGGTGCCAAAAATTCGGGAAACTATTGTATTAAGCATTTACTAACCTCATTTGATTACGCTATATAAAAGTTTGCTTTCTTACTATATGTCAGTAAAAAAGTTCGAGAAAATCATTAAAAAATAATATGAAGCCACAAATGATGCAATGGATATAATTTTAATGGCCGGTAAATAAGCGCATGGCCAAAAAAGGCGGGAGCTTATTCTCTAGGATTTCCTGGTATGTCTCCTGAATGGGATATTCCAGACGAATAAATTTAATTTTTTCCTTCTCAGTATCATACCGGACAAAGCACAGGCGCGGATCACCGTCACGTGGTTGCCCGATACTCCCCACATTAATTATATATTTCTTTTTCTTATCACTGACGTCAAATTCTTCCTGATACCTGGCTGGATCAGCCGAAGAAAAAACCACCGGAATGTGGGAATGACCGACAAAGCACAATTGTTGCTTCATCCGTTGCATATATTGTCGAGCTTCATATTCTGAGAGGATATAATGCCACTCTTCCGGTTGAAAGGGTGTACTATGTACATACAGAATTTCATTCTCGGAATGGAAAAAAGTCATATTTTCCAGAAAGGCTTTATTCTGGATGGTTAAAGCTCGGCGGGTCCAATTTATTGCTTCGCGAGCATATTGATTGAAATGGTAGGTATCCGTCAAACCCAGCACCGCATGATCGTGGTTGCCCATCAGATAGATCTGGCATTTCTGCTGAACCAACTCCACGCATTAATTGGGGCGGGGACCATAACCGACAATATCTCCCAGAC
>CAYMXZ010000407.1:0-2069 GCA_964394475.1 uncultured Caldithrix sp.
TGTACTTCAACCGGCCCCACCTGACTATTCGCCAGATTAGAATGACAGCTTAATTTCAGTACCTGGTTGTTTTCAATCAATCCTTCCCGGAAAAGCAGAACCAATCCCTCCGGCGTGATTTGCCAGGCGATTACCGAATCCCGCGTTGGAACCGCTGAATCGTTCAATAACCAGAGCGAGCGGTTATCAATCGCCATAGAAATTGGCACTAACTGGACTTCGGTCGGAACAGCGATCAACAAACCCGCCGGCCGAAGCGTGGCGCGCCAGGACATATTTACCTGTACATCCGCCTGCAAAGCGGCTAATTCGATCTGCAGGGCATTGGATTGAGCAAAAATTACCGTACTGAAAAAAACCAACACCATCAAAATAAAAGTTCGATACCTCATGGCAGATTTCCCCATGTTACCATTCGTTGCAAATTATCGGTGAATGGAATAGAAAGGTGTGACTATAGTCACAACAATTGACTTTATTTAATAGCTGTAAATCCTTGTCCAATTATTTAGTTATCGCCTTGATTAATGACAAAAATTCTCGTCCGTCGTTCTCCACCAATTTGTAATTATTCTTAGCTTTGGTGTACTGCGGATTAATCCGAATAGCCTCCTTGAAATTCTGCAATCCCTTTAAAAAATGTTCACGGCACAACAACAGATGAATCAACGCCAGATAATTCCACATATCCGCATAATCGGCATTGGTTTCTAAAGTTTGAGAAAATTTGTCTTCAAAATAAAGCAATTTATCCACATCAAGACGATCCTGTAAATATCGCAACCAGAGGTAGAACTCATACCCCACTAACTCCGGCAACATTCGCTGATAAAACAAGCGATGACGATAATCATATATCAACGTCTGAATCTTGCTAAAATTTTTGGCAGCAAACGCCTTTCGCAACTCGGCAATCACCGCCCGATCATCATCATTTCCAACTTTCTCAATTTTATTCAAAATGATATTTAAAAAATCCAGGTTTTTCTGTACATCTTCGCTTTTATTCTGGGTTCTTAAATAACTGATTCTTTTGAAAATAGCAGCGGCAATATTGAAATAGGCTTCCTTGTATTTCGGATTCAGTTTCACGGCATGCCGGAAATGATTCAGGGACTGAATGTAATTTTTCTGCTCTAGCATCACCATACCCAGCAAATTATATAAATCAGGATAAGCGAGTTCGGCCTTCACCAGCTCCTGCAATATTTCTTCAGCATCTTTGTAGTTTTTTTGATAGAAATAACAGCGGGCCAAAGCAATATGCGCACTATAAAATTTGTTATCCAGAGCGATGCATCTTAACAGATGCTGCTGACACTTGTCAAAGATATGAAGGGAAAGAAAAATCGCCCCCAGACGATAATGAGCAATCGCATTATCAACCTTTTGTAGAATTTCTGACAATTCGAAATAGGTTTTTAGACTGGCAATCACACTGCGATGGAATTGATCCAGACTCTGCCGCAAGCGACCTTCTCCGCCTCCAGGAGATCCCGAACCTCGTCTCTCATAACGATTCTCCTCCGCATATATCAAACGTCCCTGCTCAAATACCTCGGTACGAATGGTTCCATCTTCAATGTTTGTAGCGGTTTGAAAGTGAAATTTCCGATTGCGAATAGAAATATTTTGATTTAGACCAATGTCCGCCATAAACTTTACAATTTTTAAAAAATATAAACAATCCACCCCTTAATTACAACTTAATTGAATCAAAAATCGGGCGAAATCACCTGCTTATATCCACGATTTGAAAAATTTGTCAGGGTCTACCCTTTATCCAAATATGATAAAAAAAATTCCATCTGAAAATTATCGTTGCCGGTTTCTGTGAAACAAGTGATAGAAAATTAAAGGGATCTCCTACCCTTTAAAAGTATACGGGATGGAATTCTTACGGCACAGATCATCGGCTATGCATTTGAATGACTTCACCAAACGGAGTGTCAATTTTATCAGGGTTGAATTCTTTGCTCAGCCTCATGGCGTAAAGCAAGAGCTTTCTGTAATTTATTTTTCGCCCGTTTTCTAACCGATTCATCCAGATTAAACCGCAGAGCCTGGTC
>CAYMXZ010000408.1:0-2048 GCA_964394475.1 uncultured Caldithrix sp.
AAATCCAGGATACAATAAATGAAAAATCATGTAGGGGTTTGATTTATCAAACCCGCAAGGATGGAATATAACCATGATTCAACCAACCATTTCACAGGTCCAAATATCTGTAGGGGTTTGATTTATCAAACCCGAGCAACAACGAAAATTCAAATTAATCAATAAATCAAAATTATATACTGAAATTTGGTGGGGATCGATTTATCAAACCCGCATAACCAAAATGTAAAAATCATCATTTATAAATTTCGCCAGAGTTCATTCGACCTGGGACTGCTCGCATCCTATCCTTACCAGGATGATATAAAACCTATGATTACAAAACCAATCAACAAAAATAGAACGTTAAAAAAACTTCGTACATGCCAGAACGCTATAATTTTTTTTATAACCTGCCTGTTTTAGATTGCATTTCAATTAAATTTAACTAAATTTATTTAAATAATTGACCAAATCTTTGAAACGCAAATACACCATGAACAAGCTGGAACAAGAGATTGTTCATTTAAAGGCAGTAGTTGAAGAATTGTCGGTGTTAAACGATTTAGCCATTGCCGCCAGTTCAGCACTGGATACTCGAAAACTCCTGGATATCATTGTTGAGAAATCCATAAAGGCAGTCAAGGCCGAGCAAGGCTCGATTCTACTAGTCACCGAAAAACAAGAAAAACCCTTGCAAACTCTGATACGGCAGGATGATAGTCAGAGTCTTCTCTCACAATATAAAATCGGTATTAATATCACCGGCTGGGTTTTAAAGCACCGTCAGCCATTGCTCATTGAAAATCTGGCCAGTGATAAGCGTTTCATAACTTCCGAACAGGAGAAGAAGGACATTCAGACTCTGCTGAGTGTGCCGATCCAATTCCAAGGACAGCTGCTCGGTCTGCTCACTGTGACCAATAAAAAAGATAAGCCATCCTTTAACCAGGAAGACCTACGGTTGTTATCCATCATTGCTGCTCAATCCGGCCAAATTATCCGCAATTCTCAGTTGCAAAAAGAAGCTCTGGAAAAGGAACGGTTGGCTTTGGAAATGGCGACTGCCCGCCAGATTCAGCAAGACTTGCTGCCTTCCAGCATCCCACAGTTTCCCAATCTGGAAATTGCTTGCTATTTTAATTCGGCGGACGAAGTGGGAGGCGATTATTTCGACTTTTTCCAATTAGATAAAAATCAATTAGGCATCGTGCAAGCCGATGTTTCAGGACATGGAGCTTCGGCGGCTATGATCATGACCATGTTAAAAGGCATCCTGCATTCTGTTACTCAGAATTTCCAGGAAATTCCCACCATGCTGTCCCAGATAAACAAAATTGTTTACCATACCGCCCCTCCCGAAACCTTCATAACCATGATCATGATGATATATGACAGCAACAATCACACCCTCATTCTTTCCAATGCCGGTCATACTCCTCCCCTCTTTTACCAGGAGCAAGACGATACTTTACGCTATCTGGAACTACGCGGTTGCGCCCTGAACTGCCTACCTGATGCCTCTTACACGCTGAGCACCATCCATCTGCAACCAGGTGATTTCATACTGATATATACCGATGGTTTAACTGAGGCAGTCAATCAGAATTCAGAGATGTTCGGTTACGATCGACTGAAAAATATTTTAATTAACAGCAGATATTCCTCGGCCGGCGATATTATCAAAAAGGTCAAACAAGAATTGACCACTTATTGCGGTCAAATCCAACAGGCTGATGATATTGCATTAATGGTTCTAAGAGAAAAGGAGAAAAGAGAAGAAAGGTAAAAGAGAAAAGGTCAAAGGTTGAAGGCTAAGGGATATAACATTTGATTTTATATTTATAGTCGGAACTGGATAAAAAATCGCTGGATAAGTTGTGAAATTCCTAATTTTGGGATAATCCTCCATGCGAAAAAATTTCGACAGAAATATACTCTCTCTGGAAGCAATTTTTTCATTTCTGGATCATTTTGCCCAAAAACACCATTTTACGCCAACTGATTTGAATGAGACCAGGCTGATAGTCGAAGAATTATTTTCCAACATTGTCAAATACAGTACCAAT
>CAYMXZ010000409.1:0-2035 GCA_964394475.1 uncultured Caldithrix sp.
GCTTTTCACAGGTGTTTGTCTCTTCGATGGCGATTCCTTTGATGATCCGCTGAATAATTACGGTACCAGAACGTGGTGGTTCCGGGAAAATGCTTATAAGACATCAACCCCCTGGGCCGTGATGGATAAAAATATGATGGTAAAAATTGACGAGCAACCAACCGTTAATCTTCCCACTACCATTGAACTCTTAGGCAACTATCCCAATCCATTTAATCCTTCGACCATTATTCGTTATTCCCTGCCCAACAATGGTGAGGTAGAGGTCAGCTTCTTTAATTTGCTGGGGCAGGAAGTGAGTAAAATGAAGGTTGGTTTTAAAACTGCTGGTGTACATGAATTGAATTTTAAAGATGAATCTCTGAGCTCGGGAATATATTTCTACCAACTGAAACTGATGAATCAAACCACCGGTCATGTGCAAACCAGTGATCTGAATAAAATGGTTTTAGTAAAATAATATAATCAATTTTTGGACCAGAGTATGGAAATCGAAAATCATACTCTGGTTATGAATTCATTTGAAACATGTGATGGTGATCTATGCCAATCCTAAAACAAAAACAGATCGCTCTGCCAGTTTTTTTTCTGTTCGCTTTAATGTTGCTTTCCCATTCACTGCCTGGCCAGACTACCGGAAAAATCTCGGGTCAAGTTCGCGATACGAATGGTGAACCGCTGATCGGTGTGAATATTGTGGTGGAAGGAACGACCTTAGGCGCTTCGACGGACATGGATGGATTCTATGTCATTTTAAACATCCGTGCTGGTATTTATAAACTCCGATTTTCCTATATTGGCTATCAAACGAAGATATTTGATAATGTTGATGTTGATGCTGATAAAACAACGAAATTAAATGTGGTCCTGGAACCAGAGGCCATTGAAGGAGAAGAGATTGTTATTACTGCCTCACGACCGATCGTGGAGTTTAATCAGACCAGTGTCATTTCCACCGTGGGAAAGGAAGATATTAAAGTCCTGCCCGTTCAATCGCTGAATGAAATTGTCAATTTACAGGCGGGTGTGATTGATGGACATTTCAGAGGTGGAAGGTTAGGGGAGGTTCAATATCAGGTCGATGGAGTGACGGTCAATAATCCTTACGATAATCAATCTACTTTACAGCTCGATCGTTCAGTATTGGAAGAAGTGCAGGTCATCAGCGGTACCTTTGATGCGAAATACGGTCAGGCCATGTCCGGAGTAGTCAATGCTGTGCTCAAGAGCGGTTCGAATAAATTCGAATGGAGCGGTGAAGTCTTTGGCGGTGATTTTTTTACCTTGGATGATTCCCGGTATCCGAATAACAATTTTTTTAATCCTTCTGATATTTTGAATTTTCAGCTCACCGTAGGAGGTCCTCTTCCGATTTCCAAAACCACCTTTTTTATGAATGGAAGAAGATATATCAATAATGGCTGGCTGTTTGGTAAAAGACAATTTTTACCAACTGATAAGAATGATATCGAAAGAGGGTTCTTGTACCCAACCGGTGATGGAGAAACTGTTTCCATGCAACGTCGCCTGGAATGGAATGGACAATTCAAAGTGACGAATCAATCTCTTTCTAATGTCCAAATCAGTTATCAAGCTATAATGATAAATCTGGAACAGTCTCGGTATAACCATGCGTTCCGGTTGAATCCCGATGGAATTAATAAACAGTACACCTTCTCTATCACCCACGGTTTAGATTGGACCCATACCTTGTCTTCAAAGTTTTTCTATAAGATAAGTCTTCGTCAGAATTATTTCGATTACACCGATTACAAGTACGAAGATGTATATGATCCCCGCTATTTAGAGGCGGGAGAACCTAAAGGTTTACCGAATTATGAATATGGAGCGGTAGTGCAGGGAGTCGATTTAGGCAGGTTTATCCAGAAAACCAATGCTGGAATTCTCAAAATGGATTTTACCTGGCAGGCGCTTCGTTCACATTTGCTGGAATGGGGTCTGGAAAGCCAACTCTCTCGAATGCAGTTTGGAAGTCCTGGCTTTTTACGCTCCACAATCGTGGAAGGTACAGCTG
>CAYMXZ010000410.1:0-2032 GCA_964394475.1 uncultured Caldithrix sp.
ACTGACTGCTAACAAAGAATAATTATTTAATGCCGGTCTTATTTTTCTCCGCCTTGCTGCCAGAGATTTTTTCTGGCATAGTCTTCGGCAGAATGCGGGATTGAGTTTTATAAGGTCAGGTGAGCAGACGGGTGACATTTGCAAACATCAACTGTAAATTATTAGCTGTTAACTATTAACTGTTTCTGTCTTTTGGGAAGAAAAAAGACCGATGGTCGGTGGAGAAAAAAATGCATAAAAGAAGATTGCGCGCGCCGGGAAGAGATTACAAAATACAAAATATAAATTACAAATTAAAAAATACAGAATACAAAATACTGAATAGATTAGAAAGAATCAGCAGGGTATGGTAATTTTTATTACCTTAACTTTCCTGCAAATTCAAATTATTAATTACCAACTATAAACTATTACCTATCACCTGTATTTTCTCTGTGTCCCTGGATCTCAGCAGGAAAATGAACTTTATTTCTACTTTCTATAAAGCGCAAATCACTCCCAATTATAAACAATTCACTATCAACTATCAACTACCTATACGCTTTCAGAGCCCGAAAACCGCTTTCATGATCTTTCTTAAACTGCTTTAGCCGTTTCTCCAAAATCGGGAATTGTGAAGAATCGGTCCAGGAAACGCAGGCTCGAATACCCTCTAAGCGATCACTGCCGGTAATGGCCAGGGAGATGGCACTGATTCCATAAAATAGTAACTCTTCCACCAGTTCTTCACCGGTAAATCCGGGATAGGAAAGAGTGAAATAAAATCCATCCGCAATGGGCTGATCTTCATCTTTATCGTACACCAGTTTAAATCCATTATCCAGGAATAATTTTTTCATCACTTTTGCCCGGCGGGCATATTCTTTTACAGGTTCCAGGAAGTTGAATTTCCCATCATTGACCGCTTTCAATAATCCGGCTAAACCGAATTGGTTGCTATGAGAGACTCCTGAACTCAGGGTGTACATCCCGCTAAAAATGTAAGCACGGCCGAACATGTTGCTATCAAAATAGTTCAGAAGGTTATCGCCGGTGGAAGTAAAGAGGGTATCGGAAATAGCGGTCATACCGATGCGCTGTCCGGCCAGACTGAAGGATTTGGAGCTGGAAATAATCAGGATGTAGTTTTCGGTGTAGCGGGCTACGGTGGGAACGAATGGTGGTTGACCTGGCTGAGAATAATCTTTCCGGAAATCCATTCCGAAATAAGCGAGATCCTCCAGAACAATCACATCATAAGCAGTGGCTAATTCACCAATGATTTTCAGTTCGGTTTCAGTAAAAACAATCCAGGCGGGATTATTGGGATTGGAATACATCATCGAAGCAAAGTCGCCTTTTTTTAAATAGCTTTCCAACTTCTCTCGCAATTTCAGTCCGCGGTAATTATAGATATCGAAATGATCGCTTTGTAAACTCAGTGCCCGCACCTGCCGTTTGTTCACTGGAAAACCGGGATCTATGAACAGAATTTTTTCCTTCCCTTTTTTAAAACGGGAGGTGACCATCATGGCCAGGAAACATCCCTGCATGGCACCAACGGTGGGTAAACAATGTTCCGGTTTCACATCGATATCCATAAAAAGTTTGATAAAGCGGGAGATCTCGTTTTTCAGTTCCGGAATACCATCAAAGGGAGGATATTTGGAACCGACTCCTTTTTTAAGAGCATCGATCTCGGCCTGCACGGCAATCTGCGGTGGATCGAGTCCCGGACTTCCCATTTCCATCCGGATAAACTTCTGCCCGGTGGCCGCTTCAATATTGCTCACAATGCGGTTCAGCTCGCGGATACTTGCCAGTCCAACAGATTTTACTTTCATCTCATTGATTTTCTGGCGAACGATCTTGCCATCCATAGGGGTCTGGATCATGAAAATTCTCCTGAAGGTTTAAAGTTAAACAGGCAATAAAATTGATACCAATATAGAGGCAGATTTATCAACCGTATTTAAGTTTGTTGCCCTACTGTTTTGGAAAATAGGCAATTGTTAATGACCTCATATGTCAATTATTTGGAGCTTCATATAAT
>CAYMXZ010000411.1:0-1989 GCA_964394475.1 uncultured Caldithrix sp.
TATTTACCTGGCCGACAAAAAGTCCACTATATTTGAAAGGTAAAAAAATGATGATATGATATGCGAATACCTTTGCTCACCTTCTGGCTGTTGATAAAATTGTGGTGGGGAAGAATTCTCAATCCGATTTTCAGCTTCAATTTTACCCTTAAATTTTTACCTCCTGCCAAACGCATTATTTTCCATAAAGCCTTAGCAGACTATTTCTTTAAAAACTAATCGGTGTGTTATCCGCCATAATCTGGTCAATTCTGTTTATTCAACGATTGACTTGGCTTGAATCCGTGTGGATGGTTGGCATGGGCAATTCCTGCAGGGGCAAATTAAAGTTATAGTCCTTCAAAAAAATGGCTGAGTAAAACTTTTGCCCGGGTTTATCAACAGTTTGAACCACAAGATCAGCCCGGTAAGGCATCCAGACGTTTTGAATTTTGTTCAATTCCAGGCGGGTAGATAATCCACTGTTAATGATTTGATTGACATAAATCTGTGAATCCCAGCCAATGCATAACCATTTACCTTCCACTTCCCGATACAGAGGATAATTGACCACTTTTTCGGAAGCGGACTCCACTTCCACCCACAATAATCGACCAGATTTCAGGAAGACTTTGCGAACAGAAGCCTTTGCTTCTTCTTCCTCACTGGTATAATGCACATCCACCGTATCACCCTTGAAATTCACCTGTGCATTGGAGGGAATATCTACCAGGGGAGAAACAATTAAGAAATTCAACCAATCCAGATAAAAACCGTGAAATTGATTTTTGGTTAATTGAATTTTCTCCAATAATTGAGATCGCTGCTCAGGATCATTCAATCGCTCGCTGGGTTGAAGCACGTAATAAATTTTCCCTTCTCGCAGCCAGATTAACTTTAAGGGATAGAGGTAACTGCTGTCTCCCAGGCTATTTATAAAATTCATATACATATCCGTTGAAAAAAGACAGCTGAAGTTCTGGACGGTGCTGGCTTCCAGGTAATGATAGAGACCCTCGGTAGTTTTCTGAAATTCCGTCCAGGAATCATTAACCGGATGCTGCCACCCGATGAAAAGGAAGATAAAAAACAATTGAAAAAAAATCACAAAAACTTTCAACTTCTTCACCTTACCTCCTATCCGGACATATTTTATTTTGATGATTGATGGTTCGATTTTTTGCGTTAGAAAACTTTTTCAGATCATTGATTTTTTCTGTCTCTTTACCGATACATTTCAATAAATAATAAATAATTGTTGATAATTTCTTCAACATAATCTATGGTCTGTTGAAATCCATAAAAGTAACCATAGTTGGGTACTCCCAGTTCCCATATTTCCAGATGCAAACGCCAGTCCTTGGGGGTGAGTTTGGGGAGACAAAATTTGACGGCTTCCCAGGTTTGGGCATTCATCTTCAAGTGTCGAGCAACGCTTTGAGCATCTCGAATTCGGCCGATCCCGCTATTATAAGCTGCTAAACCAAGTTTAATCCGATTATCTCGATCCGCTTCTGGAAAATAATTCACCTGCTTATACAAATGATAAATACCAGCGGCAATATTTTCGCGAGGATTATTGGCAATGAATTCAATATCCATTTCTCGGTGAAGATCCATCGCGGTAGATGGCATAATCTGCATCAAGCCCATCGCCCCTTTTTCACTGCGCGCATTTTCTCGAAACCGGGATTCTTTCAGGATTTGCATAACAATTAGTCGCCAGTCAAATCCATATCGCTTGGAATACTTCCGGATGACTGGATAATAATTTTCAATCTTTTTCTCAAAGTCCCTGGGCAAAGTTTTCTTTCGAAATTCCTCAATTTGCTTTTTCCGGTCAATCCGCTTTTTAACAAAATTGATAACTGAATCCGGATCCGTCGCTGATACTTTTTTCGATCCTGAAAAATCACAGCCCACCAGAAAAATGACCAGAACCCATACCACAAAAATTTTCAGATAAAAACGACGCACCACCCCGTCCTGAAAGTTCTGATAAAATTTTAA
>CAYMXZ010000412.1:0-1970 GCA_964394475.1 uncultured Caldithrix sp.
GCGAGTGGGAGATGTGGAGGGAATACTCGCTTGCCTCACAAAAGATGCGGTACTGATAAGCCCTCGCGGTGAAGTGGCTTGCGGTCACCAGGAAATTAGTAACCTGCTCGCTGAGTTTTTGGGTGGTCCCGCCAAAGGCTCGACACACACCGGCCGTATTCTACGGGTAAATTTTGTCACAGACGATGTAGCAGTTGTCGATGGTGAGGCGTTTATTGAGGGCGCGGAATTCGCTGATCTGTCGCCTTTAGCACATCACAGGTTTACCGATATTCTGGTCCGTAGCGGAGATGTCTGGCTTATCGCCCAAATCCGTGCGTATGCAGATTATTAAGCTTGCCCGGAAGAATTTCCTGTTGTATTGAAAAGATATTGCAAATTCAAAGTAAATTAACCCAAAGTGCCATACGAAAACCTGGCCGCCACGGTCTTCGAATCCTGCGGAAGGCTTAGTCTTGTTTGCAATGGTTGATTCAAATCCAGACTTCTTTGAGTTTATTGCAGATAAGAAAAGCTCAGAAAGATTACAAAGAATCCGCATTATTGACAAATCGTAATTTTACTAACTGAACTGAGTATACTGAAATACCTATACTATATTGTTTTCTACATTTAGTTAAATCCAGGTCGATTTAAGAAGGCATAAACATTAGCCCTACGTCATCAATTTGGGTTAGGATGTGTTTTGTTTTTTTCAGAAACAAGAAAATCATGTCTCATAGTGACACACGGTTTTTTAATTAAAACGTGGAATGGTAATAAAGCGCAAGGCCACCCAATAAAGTTGGGAGGGAGGGAGTTAAGATTGGGCGACCTTGCAATGGTTTTGTTGAGGGATAGCATTATAATAAATAGAAATGAGTTTGTCAATAAAAAAAAGCTTCGCCAGTAAATGAAGTGCCGGGGCTATGAATAAAGCCATTTAATACACAATAGCCTAATCCCGAACGCAGCGAACAGAAAAACCATCTCGCTTATCGTCGCCATTCCAGTAAATCTGCGAATAATCGTAATTCTATTCGCACGGGTTTGATGAATCAAACCCCCACAATTAATCCTATTTATCGCGGCAGGAGATAAACACTACTTGCCATTTTTTTCTGAAAATCAACGATAAAATTTTTATATTATTTTTGTATGCTGCATTTCTGCTGAAAAACCTATCTGGGCGGGTTTGATGAATCACCCCCCCAAATAATCCTATTTATCGCTGCAGGAGATAAATACTGTTTGCCATTTTTTTCTGAAAATTAACGATAAAATTTTTATATTATTTTTGTATGCTGCATTTTTGCTAAAAACATATTTTTACGGGTTTGATGAATCAAACCCCTACAGATAATCTTATTTATCACAGCAGGAAATAAACACTGCGTGTCACTTTTTTTCAGAAAATCAACAATAACAATCTTTAGGGGTAAAAAAAGCAAGGTCACCCATTTAATGGAGGGGAGGGAGTAAAATAAAAAATGGGTGACCTTAATTTGGGTCTCGGGAGGGATAGTATTATAAGAAATTCATAAAGGCAGGTCAAATAGAAATTACTCAGAAATAGAACGATTCATAAAAGATCGAAAATATGCTTTGAAATGATTCAGGAATAAAAATTATCTTCCTTTCAATTCTGTTAAATTTAATTCACTAAATTTGCAAATGGCCTTTTGCCATATACCACAACAAATTTTTCGATAAGAGTATTTTCTTATTCCCCGGGATTACAATCAGAAGTTGTTTTCCAGCATCTTATTAAATTGTGAGAATTTTTTCGTTTCAAGATATATCTCCCCCCAGTTTCTAACGGGTTAATCCATACCAAATTTCATATATTATTTCCATCTTGAACGAAGAGTTGCACCGGAAGTCCCTCCTCCTTCTTGCCCCATGTACAAAACAACAGTATTTTCAACCTAATTTTTTTTGGTGATTATAAAAGATTTTGCACAAAGTTAGTTAGGTTTTTTGCCATCAGG
>CAYMXZ010000413.1:0-1970 GCA_964394475.1 uncultured Caldithrix sp.
AATCTTTAATCTTTCATCTTTAACTCCCTCCTCTCCCTCGTCGTATTTTCGCCTGAGATTCCCCGCCATTCAGCAGATATAGTAAAGGCAGAGGTCGGTCAATCCCTTCTCGATAGAGTGGCATCTCTTTCCAGGGGGTCACCGAAAGGACATTCGCCAAATCCATCCAGTATTGGAGGCGAGCAGTGGGAAGATTCCAGGTCATATGAAAATGATTAGCCGGCGCATAATGTTTATATTCATTCATAGTGGCATGCAAGGGTGTAACAAAGGTATGAGGCCAGGTGGAGGTAGAAGTCTGGCACACCGCTCGACTTAATTTTGCGGGTAATTCTACGGTAACGGCTTCATCCCAAATCAGAGAGAACATGCCGGACAGGGAGCTGTAGGCCAGACGGGCTGCGATGCCTTCGATTCCTCCTGGCGAAACAAAAGTAACTGAATTACCCAATCCCGGGAAATAATAGGGGTCAGCCAGAGGGAAAGAAATATTTTTCATAATTTCCTTTATTGGCGTTCCGGGTTTTGCTGCCCAATCGAATGAGGCCGAGCCAGAGTTGTCTCCATCCACTAATCCCCTTCTTTCCCAGATGGTTTTACCGGTAAGTTTAATCTTCAGCTTCTTTGCCAGCGCTCGCAGCTCCCAGGGTTCCCAGACCTTTCGAAAATCCATAAATAGCGGTGGGTTTCCACCAGAAAGGTATGTCATGAACAGCATGGTTAAAAGAGCTTGTACATCCGCCTCAGTAGCAAAGGGAAGAACGGTTTTTTTCCCCTGATGATCAAAAGTCGAGTTAAATAAAGATTCCATGATGTCGGCCACAGGTAATGGAATTCCACGCGGATCAGAACCCCATTCCAGCTGACTCATAAACCCTCCACCTACCGCTCGAAGGTCATGAAGCAGATCTCTCACAATGAGGTACATTGCCAGACTTTCATTCAATCGTTCACGGTCGGTGTCCGATTTTAATTCGATCCGCGGTCCGGCCTGATCCTGCAACCATTTTCGCAAATCCTCTAATTCTTTCTGATGGTATGCCTTTTTCTGCAACATGTCCGCCAGCAGCTTCATATCCAGACGAGTGATTTCCAAACCAAACGCATTACGGGTAGCCAGTATATGAGGAAGCGCGGTTTCCATTCCCATCGAATCATGACCAAAGATGACCACACGGCGACCTTTCAATCCCTGATAGGTAACAGCAGCATATGCCCAATCCACCAAAGCGCGAAGAGTTTTTTCAGTCATGACTGGTTCCAAACCACTATCTGGCCAATTGCCCACATTGATGTGAATTAATCCTCCATACTGAGAGATAGCACCGGAGACAGCGTGGGTAAAAACCACACCGGGTTTGGGTCCACTATTTCCACAGGTAAAATTGATGGGGGTATCTTTGGGAAAATGGCTCAAAAGGGATAGAACTGTTAGTTGGGGGAAGGCCCAGGTATCAGGCACTCCCACCAGAATGTTTACCCCGCGACGTTTGAATTGTTGAGCAACCTGATCAGCCTGAATTTCACCATCTATCAGGATATCGGAATATACCACCGGCACTGTTGTCCCATCGGGCATTTTAAGCTTCTGCGCCAGAAGATCGGCCGTCATTCTAATTATATTTCCAGCTCTGATCCGGGAATCTTTATCGATGCGCGGATCGCAGGTAGCAAATACTCCAATCACTGGATAATCATCAAAGCGTCCGATTCGCTGTGAAAGTTTTTCAGCTCCCATTAGCCTTAACCTTTATTTGAAATGTGAACTTTTACCTTATTTAAGCAAAATCATCTTTTTGGTCTGTGAAAACTGATCAGTCTTCAACTCATAGAAATAAATACCGCTGGCCAGCTTTGAGGCATGGTATTCGATAGCATGTTCGCCCGCCGTCAATTTTTTATTAATTACGGTATCCACTTCCCGCCCCAGTAAATCATAGATTTTCAGTGTTACCTTCTCAGAAACCGGT
>CAYMXZ010000414.1:0-1959 GCA_964394475.1 uncultured Caldithrix sp.
ATGGGAAGTTGATTATCCATCGAGAGTGTGATAGCGGTGGGATCCATCACTCGCAGACCATTTTGAACGACCTGCATATAGTTTAATTCAGGAAAAAATTTGGCATCGGGAAATTTTTCCGGATCGGCCGAATAAACGCCTTCCACCCGGGTTCCCTTTAAAATGACTTCCGCTTCGATTTCGATGGCACGCAGTACGGCGGCCGTATCGGTGGTGAAGTAGGGATTACCAGTTCCGGCGGCAAAGATCACAATCCTCCCCTTTTCCAGATGCCGAATAGCCCGACGGCGAATGAAAGGCTCAGCCACCTGCTCCATGGGAATAGCGGTTTGCACCCGGGTAAACATTCCCATGTTCTCCAGGGCATTCTGCATCGCCATGGCATTGATCACCGTGGCCAGCATTCCCATGTAATCGGCAGAGACCCGATCCATTTCCTGTGCTGCTTGCGAAATCCCGCGGAAAATATTACCTCCACCGACCACTACTCCTATCTGTACTCCCAGCTCAACCACACTTTTTATTTCACGGGCGTATTGACTTAAAACCTCTGCATTTATTCCAAAACCCGCTGAACCGGCTAACGACTCACCACTTAACTTTAGTAAGATTCTATGAAACACCGGTTTGGTAGGCATGATCAATCTCCGATTTGATATCGGGTATAACGGCGTATGATGATATTTTCTCCAATTTTAGCAATCACTTCCGTCAGATAATCCTTCACGGTTTTTTCCGGATCGCGGATATAGGGTTGTTCCAGCAGCACATTCTCATTATAAAATTTTTCCAGCTTTCCAGCCGCAATCTTTTCAGCGATAGGCGCCGGTTTACCACTCTCGGCCGCTTGCTCCTTATAAATCCGCATTTCTCTTTCTAATACATCCGCAGGAACACCAGCCCGCTCAATGGCGATAGGATTGGAAGCCGCAATATGCATGGCCAGATTATGAACAAATTCCTGAAACAAAACATTCTTGGCGACGAAATCGGTTTCGCAGTTCACTTCCACCAATACTCCCAGTTTTCCACCGGGATGAATGTACGAGTGAATCAATCCATCTTTCACCTCGCGGGAGGCTTTCTTTTCAGCTTTGGCGATTCCCTTTTTCCGCAGGATCTCAATTGCCTTTTCCATATCGCCCTTGGCTTCCGAAAGAGCACCTTTGCATTCCATCATACCAGCGCCGGTTCTTTCTCGCAGCTCTTTGACCATTTGTGCAGTTATTTCCATAAAAACAATATCCTTACCATTTCAATTTTAATTTTTCACTTCTTCTTTTTTAACAGGCATTTCTTCCGCTTCTATAGCTTTGGCCTGAATGGCTTCCCGGCCTTCCAGGATAGCGTCAGCGATGACCCGGGTAATGACGGTAATTGATTTAGTTGAATCATCGTTGCCAGGAATCGGGTAATCGATCTGAGTGGGGTCGCAGTTCGTATCGACGATCGCCACAATGGGTACTCGCAACTTTTTGGCTTCACGGACCGCGATTTCTTCTTTCTTAATATCCACCACAAAAAGTGCCCCCGGGATCTTCTTCAAATCCTGGATGCCAGCGAACACTTTCTTCATTTTCTCGATTTCTCGTTCAATGTGCAAGCGCTCTTTTTTGGTCAATTTTTCCACCGTGCCATCCAGCACCATCTTTTCTAGATTTTCTAAATGACGCACGCTTTTTTTAATGGTAGAAAAATTCGTCAATGTGCCTCCCAGCCATCGTTCCACAACATAAGGCATCTCGCAGCGCATGGCTTCAGCTTTGAGGATATCCTTGGCCTGCTTCTTTGTCCCGACGAACAAAATCGGATCACCCGTGGCGGCTATTTCCTTTACCGCGTTATAGGCCTGCTCCAGATTTTTCAAAGTTTTTTGCAAGTCGATAATATGAATCCCGTTTCTTTCCATAAAGATATAGGGCTTCATTTTGGGATCCCAGCGCCGGGTAAGGTGACCGA
>CAYMXZ010000415.1:0-1956 GCA_964394475.1 uncultured Caldithrix sp.
GTCCCAAGGAATGAAACCGTATGAAGTCATCAGCATGGGTTTGGATTCTTCCGAATAACCATAACCATTTTCAGGATATTGAGAAAAAACCGGGATTGTCTTAAAAAGTCTTCCGGAAGGAAGGCCATGGACGGTTACCTGACCACTGAATCCTCCTGACATAAAGGCATAAAATTCATCATATTCTCCCGGGGCCACATAGACTTTAGAAGCTGCATCCGCATCTCCAATCATCTGCTGTTTGGCTGGACAACCCCAAAGAAGCAGAAAAATGCTGACGACGATTAATATTAGTGTATACTTCAAAAATTTAAATTCCATATTTACCTCCACCATGTAGTAAGTGTTTAATTTGATTGGTTCTTCTCTTGTGCTATCAATCTAAAATATTCCAGGATCGCTCTCGCTTGTTCTGGTGAAACATTTTGAAAGGTCATTGGAGTCATGTACTCTGCAAGTAGTTTTTTAACGTCTGGATGTTTCTTCACCATTTCATCTGGGTTAAGGATCATATTCATGATGTATTCCGGAGTGCGGTTTTGGGTAATGTGTCGAATCGGAGGACCAACATAACGTTCGTCCATTTTATGACAGGCTGTACATTTCATCTCAAAAATTTTCTCTCCCTTCACCGCCAGAGATTTATCGATTTCACCGAGGGTTATTCGGGTTTTGACAGGTCCAATTCCATGTGTAATTTCCCAGGGACTTAAATTAGAGTCAGATAGTGATTTCTGGCTTGGAGAGGATGTTTCCTGACTGGTATTTTCTTTATTTGAACCACAACTAATGAGGATAATACTTATTAAAACACTGACTAAAACAGTAAAATAATTCATTTGAACTCCTTTAAATTTAAATTTGATTTAAGACTCTTTTATCTTTAATTACAGATTAATTATTCATTTGTTTTTTAATAGATGAAATCAGTTAATTTTAAATAGATTTAATCTGAAATATTCCCATTCGATAATCTTGAGTAATGATTACGCTCTGTATAAAATCATTCACCTATGAATCAAATATTTCTTTCATATTGCTTAAACGAACCTGTTCATTATTAATTTTTTCTGCAAGATCTGCTAGGGTAAATTCTTGAAAAATCTTTTTCAGATTAAGTCTATATTTAGACCAACTGTCATGTAAAGGACAGGGATGATCATCACTGCAATTTTCTAAACCCAACACACAATTTTGAAATATAGCATCGCCATCGATGGCTTCGATAATATCATAAATGGTTATATCTTCGGCCGGTCTGGCCAAGGAAACACCCCCTTTGGCCCCGCGACTGGAGGTGGTTAAGTGATGCTGGATCAAAATCAAGTGAATTTTTGAAAGAAAATGAAAGGATATATTTAATTGTTGGGAAATTTCCCGTACCGTGACAAAGTTGCTCTCCTTCCGTGTGGCAACATACAACAGAGCTCTGATAGCATAATTGCAGGTTTTTGTTAAAATCATTTTATTTTAGAATTAAGAGTCTTTTATCTGAATATAATATGTTGTTTTTATTTTGTCAATATTAAAGTGATTTTTTAATCAGACTATTTTTTAAAAGTTAAGGATATCCGGGGATGAGATCCCTCTCCGATTATACTATTCAGAAAATTTGCCAATAATACTTTTTAATAATACTCTCTAAATTTTAATTCATCTATAATTAACTGATTATCTCCTTTTGTTGCTTTTTATCTGATAATAATATCTATCAAAAAGAATACTCAAAAACCTATACTATTTAATATGATTATTTATCCAGTTCCTTATAATTTGAAAGTAATACCAATATTCACAGGGAATTGAGTACATGCAAAATGTAGAAGTCATTTTATCTACACATTAAATTGAATGTGGAGTATTATCGTACCTGTCCATTGATAATTGATTTTTGCAGTCACTTTACCCTAACCCCAACCCCTTTCCCTACCGGTAGGGAAAGGGGTAAGGGGATAG
>CAYMXZ010000416.1:0-1952 GCA_964394475.1 uncultured Caldithrix sp.
GGCGATAACGATAGAGTGATCATCTATACAGTGAGGGAAGGCGATACCCTGTGGGACATCGCCAGCCGGTATGGTGTCTCAATCAGCGAGCTGAAAAAATGGAATAAACGTCGAAATAATATCATCCGGCCTGGGGATGAGTTGAAAATAATCACGATGACCAATTAAGCGCTGTTCAGTTTTTTATAATTCGCCTACTTCATTCTGTTCGGTAATCCATATATTTATTTCCGATAGAATTTTCAGATTTTTTATGATAACATTTCACTTGAAAATTGGTAGTTAACGTGTTACTTTTTTTGAAAAAATAGTACGGAGAGTATGAGTCTGGTTCGCTTTGGGGTATCCATACCCGCGGGTTTAATTAAAAAATTCGATCGCCTGATTCAGCGCAAGAATTATCCGAATCGTTCCGAAGCTATCCGTGATTTGATCCGCAAAGAATTGGTGGAAGAGGAAGTCATGTCGGATAAAGATGGAGTGGGGATACTCCATCTGCTCTACAATCACCACCGACGAGAACTGAGTGAAAAACTCACTGATATTCAACATCACCATCACCAATTGATTCAATCCTCATTACATATCCATCTGGATGATGAGAATTGCCTGGAGGTGATTGTTATACGGGGAAAAAGCAGTGAAGTGAAAAGCCTGGCTGATTCTTTAATTGCCACCAAAGGAGTGAAGCACGGAAAATTGAATATCACTTCCACCGGAAAATATTTGGTGTGAAGCGATTCAGATTCGAGAACGGTTAGAATCGTTGATCAGAAAAAAATGGAGATGTTTGCGCTATCGGCTGAGGCTGAGATGAGACAGTTCGCCTGATCGTGTTCTCTTGATGATTCTGGATTTGATTCAATTGAAACAGGTACGTTCATCAGCCGATGATATTTTTATTACTGAAGAAAGATTCTGATAAACCGATAAGGAAAAGAATACATCATGAAGCATGATTTTCTGGATCATCATCGGGAAGGGAACAGTCTGGTACACCGCCTTGATCCACGTCTAAAAATAATGATGATGGTATTCTTTATTCTCATTGTACTTACTATTAATT
Organism: uncultured Caldithrix sp.; assembly: GCA_964394475.1. Lineage (GTDB taxonomy): Bacteria > Calditrichota > Calditrichia > RBG-13-44-9 > RBG-13-44-9 > RQOF01. Next base: position 1,067 of record CAYMXZ010000416.1, read on the forward strand.
ATGAAAACCGCTACTGGTTCATGTTGTATTTTGCTGTTCCCTTGCTGCTGGCCATTCTGAGCGGAATCTCTCTTCTTCATTATTTGACCAAACTTTTGAGATTGTATCCGATGATTTTTTTCGTTACTCTTTTGATCCCTTTTTTTCCCTTACCCGATGAAACTCCTTACCGTTTCTGGGGAATTTCTGTTTCATCCACAGGTGTGCAGAAATTCATCTTGATAAATGCAAAAACGGTCTTGATTTTGTTTATTTCTATTGTTTTGACCTCAACGACTGATTTTATGAGACTATTAAAAGGTTTAGAAAAATTTCGCATTCCCGCCTTGGTACTGACCATTTTGTCATTCATGTACCGCTTTATTTTTTTGCTCATCGATGAAATGGAACGCGTGATAATGGCTTACCGGTCACGATACCTTCATCTTTCTCTGATGAGAAAGATAAAAGTATTAGCCAGTATGATCGGGTTGTTGTTTATCCGAACCTATGAACGAGGCGAGCGGATTTACCTGGCGATGGAATCACGAGGATTTCAGGGAAATATTTATACTCTTACTGATTTGTCCTGGCGCAAGAGCGATTCGGCGGTGGCAGTGATCTTCTTTCTGACAGTGCTGGTTCCTTTTATATCGATGATGATCAACTCGTTTTGAAATGAGAGATGAATAATTGAAATCATTAAGAGGCTAATTTTATTATGTTGGCAATAAAAGCGGTGAATTTGAGTTATTCCTATCCGGATGGAACGCCGGCCGTGCAGGATGTTTCTTTTGGGGTATCAGAAAACGAAAAAATTGCCATTGTTGGTCCAAACGGTTCAGGTAAATCGACACTGATTACTCTCTTAAATGGCGTGCGTCAGGGTAAGGGATTACTGGAGATT
>CAYMXZ010000417.1:0-1932 GCA_964394475.1 uncultured Caldithrix sp.
CATCTAAACCTACCCACACTCCTGCGGTAAGAGCCGGAGTGAATCCCAGGAACCAGGCATCGGTAAAGTCATTCGTCGTCCCTGTTTTACCGGCAGCTGGCCTGGTAAATTTATATTTCCATCGTAAACGAGCACCCGTCCCTTCATTCACCACCGTCTCCAGGAGGTTGGTCATAATATAGGCGGTGGCCTTGCTCAGGATTTCACTTCGTTTTGAAACATGCTGGAAAATAACATTTCCATAGCGATCCTCAATTCGTGAAATAGCGGTCGGTTCAACACGAACGCCCTGATTCGCATAAATTCCATAAGCGGAGGTTAATTCAAGAGGAATCACTTCCGAGCTTCCCAGCGCCAGAGTCGGGAATGGTCGTAAAGGAGTTGTTATACCCATCTTATGAGCATAGTCTACAACTGCTGCCGGAGTAATTTCCAGGATCAGCCTCACGGCAACTAAGTTGATGGAATTTTTTACAGCTTCCCGAATGGTGGTCAAGCCTCCAAAGGTTTTATCATAATTTTCTGGATCCCATCGTGAACCATCGGGATTGTTTACAACCACTGGCTGATTTAAAAACTTATCGACCGTTGTATATCCATTATCGATGGCAGCGGTGTAGAGGAAAGGTTTAAAAGCTGATCCAGGCTGTCTTCTGGCCTGCACCGCCCGATTAAATTTCGACTCCGCAAAATCCCTTCCTCCCACCATGGCCAAAATGTGACCATTATCATGGTCAAGGACCACAAATGCGATTTGTACTTTTGATTTTTCAGCAAACAGGGAATCCGGCATATTCATTTTTTTCTTCATCGGCATTAACTTCTCCTCCACCCGCTTCTGCAACTCCGGTAAATTCAGAAGAATGGCTGAATCTACTGCCATCTGCACTTTGGTGTTGAGAGTGGTATACACATTAAGGCCGTCTTCATAAACATTCACTTTTAAGGAGTCACCGATCATCTGTAATTGTTGCCGCACATATTCAGTAAAGTAAGGAGCAATTTTACTTTGCTGCTGGAATTCTTTCACCTGAATAGGTAGCTGTTTCAGACTGTCATATTCCGCCATGGACAATTCACCAGCCCGCACCATATTTCGCAATACCAGATTTCGTCTGTTCAAGGCCCGTTGAGGATATTTATATGGAGAATAATAGACGGGAGATTTCAAAATAGGAACTAATGTGGCACTTTCTTCTATAGTAAGATCAGAGGCATCTTTATCAAAATATTTTTTAGCGGCAGCTTGAATCCCATAAACCCCTTCACCAAAATAAGACACGTTGAGATACATTTCCAGAATTTCTTGCTTAGAATAAGTTCGTTCAATCTGAATAGCGGTAATAATCTCCCGCAATTTCCGATTGATGGATTTATGAAATCCAAAATAAAGATTGCGGGCAAGCTGCATGGTAATAGTGCTGAACCCTTGTTGAAATCTGAAGGAAGTCAGATTGACCAGAACCACTTTCGGAATTCGCCGAATATCGATTCCCCAGTGACGATAAAAACGACGGTCTTCGGTGCAGAGTAAAACGGAAATCGTATGCTCTGGAATTTTTTCAATAGGAACATAAACCCGGTTAAACTTAAATAATTCATGGATTAATTCCCCATTTTCAGAATACACCCGGGTCACCAGTGCTGGATCAATATTTTCTAATTTGGTAAGGGAGGGAAGTCCGCTGATCAAAAAAATAAAATACGCTAAAAAAATGACAACCAGGGTAATGAGGATAATTCTCTTTCGGTGAAATTTAATTTTGCCCCACCAGGTATTTTTTACCGAAATATCCAAGGTTTACCTTTTTAAAAATTGAGTGTTTAATCTTTGAAAAAATTTCTAAAAGTTATTGACCGCTTATCTATTTTTTTCTCTCTATTATTATTCACCGCCATACCCATTCCTGAAGTAACTAAAATATTCAGGCC
>CAYMXZ010000418.1:0-1926 GCA_964394475.1 uncultured Caldithrix sp.
ATTCCATCAAATTTTACGATCGCCGCGGGATTCTCTTACAAGAATTGCTCTCGGCCGACGCGACACGAACAGTCACTGTGGAATTGGATAAAGTGTCTCCATATTTCATCGAAGCGATGATTGCCACCGAGGATAAAAACTTTTACCATCATCACGGATTAGATTATCGCGCCATCGCGCGGGCGATGTACCACAACCTTCTGGCCGGGAAAATAGTATCCGGCGGCTCGACTATCACCTTACAGTTAGCGAGATTGCTTCATCCTAAACCACGAACGCTTTTTAATAAAATCAAAGAAGCCTACACGGCACTTCGTCTAGAAGCAGGCATGGACAAGTCATCGATCCTAAAAGCTTATCTGAATCGATTACCAATGGGTGGAAATTTATACGGTGTAGAGGGTGCTTCTCGCGCTTATTTCGGAGTTTCGGCCTCCGAACTCACCCTGGCCCAGGCTAGTTTACTGGCAGCGATTCCCAATTCACCGAATCTGCTGAATCCCTATCATGACTTATCGCTGTTGAAAAAACGCCAGCGAATCGTACTGGAAAGAATGGCCAATTGCGGAGTCATTTCCTCTGACCGAATTGAAGGGGTCCTAAAAGAAGATATTTTTCTAAAACCTCAAACCGCTTCCTTTCTGGCTCCACATTTTGTATTCCATTTGGCTCAGCGCTTACCCGGAGAAGCACAAACCATCAGAACCACACTGGATGCTGAACTGCAGAAAATATTATCCGAGCAAATCACCTTGGTGCTAAATCAACTGAAACCGTATCATGTGACGAATGCCGCTGCTATTTTACTGGATAACCATACCGGAGATGTTCTGGCCTATGTGGGTTCAGCCGATTATTTCAACAACGAACTCGATGGTCAGGTTGATGGCGTGCAGGCCTTACGCCAGCCCGGTTCAACTCTGAAACCTTTCCTCTATCTGCTGGCGATGGAGGAAGGATTTAATCCGGCGTCGCTCATCTCAGATGTTCCCACTCATTATCCAATGCCCAGCGGCATCTATAGCCCTAAAAATTACTCCGAAACCTTTCATGGCCCGGTTCGAGTTCGAGAAGCACTGGCAAATTCTCTCAATGTGCCGGCGGTCCGGGTACTGGCCAAAATCGGAATAGAAAAATTCCTCAATCGCTTAAAGGAATATCAATTTAATTCTCTGGACAAAAAAGCAGATTTCTACGGGATAGGACTGGCTCTGGGTGGCGGAGAAGTTAGCCTGTACGAGCTAACACGCGCCTATATGTGTTTAGCCCGAATGGGAAATTTCCAGGAAATCCGTGAAATATATAGTATAAACGACATCCCCTGGACAGGAACAGGTATTCTTAGGGTTATTTCTCAACCAATATTTAACTATTTGATAACCGATATTTTAAGTGATCCTTTCGCCCGCAGCAGTGAGTTTGGATTTTATTCTATTCTCAATCTCCCTTTCCATTGCGCGGCCAAAACCGGTACCTCTTTCCGCTTCTGCGATAACTGGACCATCGGCTACACGAAAGATTATACCCTAGGAGTTTGGGTTGGAAATTTCGACCATACTTCCATGATGAGAGTGTCCGGAATTACCGGCGCCGGACCAATCTTCGCCAATGTCATGTATTCATTATATCAAAATAAAAAAATGCCGGAGAAAGACTCTCCGCCCGAAGGATTAGTTAACATTGTGATCTGTCCGCTTTCTGGCAAAAAGCCTGGTCCGTATTGCCCTTCTCATCTGGAAGAAATTATCCCTCTGCGGGATTTACCGGACTATGAAAAAAACGAATGCACCATGCATCAATTTTCTTCTACTCCAGCCAGGATTGTCGTCCCGACTGAATATAAAAAATGGGCTGCCCCACTGGGCATTGAGATCGCCTCTTCCCCGGCAGCGGGTCAGTATCGTGTAGAAATTGTTCATCCGAAAA
>CAYMXZ010000419.1:0-1925 GCA_964394475.1 uncultured Caldithrix sp.
GAATCTCCAGATTGTCGATGTTTTCAACCGGTACGATAGATAGATCGGCCGAATTATCCAAGCGCAGGTTGTTGATGAGTACCCCATCCAGATACACATTAACTTCATCAGAATTGCTGCCGCGAATATAAATGCGTCGTCCATCTAGGTCGTTACCTTCCAGGCGAATGGCAGGGAGCGGTTTCAGAATATCGGCGATTTCACTGCTGCCATATCTGGCAATTTCTGCGAATTCAATTTTTGTTACCGATTGCGGAATATCATGCCTGATAATGTGTTCTCGTTCGCCGCGAATGATAATTTCTTCTTCATAATCCAGACTTATTGGTCTTAAGAATATTTCCAATTTTTCACTGACGCCTGAAATGGGTTTTTTATAAGGGGTATAACCCATAAAGGTAATGATCAGGGAATCTGAAGGATCGGTTTGATTTATATGAAGAGTAAATGATCCGTTGGCATCTGATACCGTTCCAATTCTTGAGATTGATAAATAAATATTTGCCCCATTAAGCGGTTGTCTGGTAAGAGCATCTTTGATAACACCAGAGATTTGTCGCTCTGCTCCAGCACTTATAGTCCAGTACGCACTAAGAAAGATAATGATTAGGCAATAATAATAATATTTTATCATATAAAATTATTTTTAATGCACGATGGTAATTAAACCCGCAAAAGGTGGCACGAAAACAGGCGGAAAAAGAGGAGTGTCACCTGTCATTGGAGGCACCATGTCCTGAACATAAGTGGAATAACCCGATTGGTCAGTTGCCTGGAGATCGAAGTTGGTGCGTATTTCCCAGACGCTTTCTAATTGGGGATAGGCAGTGGCCTCGTAATAAGCAGATCTACTGCTGGCCGGAGCAATGAGCGTCATGGGTATAGTAAGTCTCCTAATTTCTTGTGTATCTGTATTTAAGTAAAAGAAAATGGCGTTCACCGAATCAATATCCGAATATCCCTGATAATCTTCAATTAAGGCCTGGCACACATAGAGTGGGATGTCGAAATCATCGAATTGATAAAGCACTAATACACTTTCCCGGATAATGGGTGCAGCGTAGATCAAACCAATTTCCAGAGCGTAGTCCAGTGGATAAATGATTATTTCTTGCTCAAAAGGAAGATAATTCCTGGCGGTAATTTGCAGCCGTACGGGTCTATTCCTCTCATCGTCCGTGGTAAGCCGATAGAGAATAGAAAATCGCCCATCAACATCACTAAAAGTCTGGTAATCTTTGCCGAACGTAATGCTGGCTTCATAAACAGCTGTGTTATTATAAATGTCGTTGATAATACCGCTAATGGTGATGTTTGTCTTGTGTAATTGAGATTGAGTATTGGAGCTAATGAACTCCTGGCATCCCTGGCCGAAAATCGACAATGAAGTGATGATAAAGTAAAAGATGGCGTTTTTAACTTTCATTGAATGTGCATGAAAAATCGGTTTATCATTTCATCAATTTTCCATCGGTACAGCAATGCTCGCCTGAAGAAAATTTTTGCAACGAAGGAATTTGAATACTAATGAAATGATGGATTTTATTGGCTTTCTTTTTGAACCTGGGTTATCCAGGCATCAGGATAGCCGGAAGAACGAATAACGCTCAAGGCTTCCCGTGCGGCTGTTTCTTCATCGAAACTACCCACCACAACTTTCCAGAACCCACCTGCTCTAATTACCCAGCCATCCTGACCCAATTTATTTTTTAAAGATTCTAAAATATTTTGCACTTTGGTTAAGTCACTGGTGACAAATAGTTGAATAGTGTATACAATCGGAGAGGGTATAGTGCTGTCAGCACCAGTTTCACTGACTAAAGCAGGGGATAATTTTTTCGGAACATGAATAGTCGTCTGAACAATCCAAGCATTTCCAATTCCTTTATAGCGCAGTTGGTCTAACATTTTTTCAGCCTCCAGGC
>CAYMXZ010000420.1:0-1925 GCA_964394475.1 uncultured Caldithrix sp.
GGATGGAATATTTTCGTTGATCCCGGTCATAGTCAAAATGAGAATATGCCTCCTTTCAGCTGGGGTATTTCAGAAGCGAAACGCAATTTACGGGTGGCTTTACATTTAAGAGACATCTTGCAAAGTGAAACCGATATCGATACCGTTTATCTTTCCCGCACTAATGATTTACAAAGCGTATCGCTCTCCCAGCGGACCACCATGGCCAATACCTTAAACGCCGCCTGGTATCATTCAATCCATAGCGATGCCTCCAGTAGTCCGGGCGCTAACAGTACTCTGTTGTTGTGGGGACAGTATGCGAATGGATTGGAAAAAATTCCCAATGGTGGAAGGGCAATGTCCGATATCATGATTAATTATTTGACGAACGGGATGCGCACCTATACAATCATAGGCTCCATCGGTGATTGTAGTTTTTATGGCTGTGCTCCCGGCACTGGCCCTTATCTGCATGTAAATCGTGAGACAATTATGCCTTCTGAATTGAGTGAAGCGGGCTTTCATACCAATCCCCGCCAGAATCAATTGTTTATGAACAGCAATTGGCTCCGTCTGGAAGCACGCACTTTCTATTGGTCTATCCTCGACTTTCATCAGATTCAGAGACCACCTGTTCATATTTTGACCGGAATTATATCCGATCGAGAGACCAATCAGCCTTTGAATGGAGCAATTATTACTGCCGAAAACTACCGCGATACCACCGATACCTTCCAATCCCTTTTTCACCTCTACACCAATGATCCGAATCTTCTTCATAATGGTTTCTATTACTTCGAAAATATGGACTTTGACTCGGCCACTGTTATTGTAGAAGCTGAAAACTATTATTCTGACACCGTCCGTGTGGCTATCCGTGACGACTTCTTTACGTTCCTGGATTTTGAATTAATTTCGAAAATACCGCCTTATCTGGTTTATAGTGTTCCAGCAAACGGAGATAGTGGAGTATCCACTATTGATGATATCGTTTTGAAATTTAGTCGCCCCATGAATATTAACAGTGTCCTATCCCAGTTAACGATTACACCCACCATTCCCTATACCTATCAATGGAGTGAGAATTTTACCAGACTGGCGCTTCGCAGTGACTCTCTTCAATTCTTAACTACTTATACCATCAATTTACCTGGTACGATTACCGATCAATACAATCATCTTTTTGATGGTAATGGCGATGGGATAGGCGGAGATAGCCTGGATATTGTATTTACCACAGGCATCGATATTTATCCACCGCAAATAGTTTCCTTCTATCCCAAATTGTATCAAAAGAATGTGGAGCTTACACCCATTATCAGTATTGAATTTGATGAGGAATTGGCAGACAGTTCCATTACACCGGAAAGAGTATTTCTGGAGCGATACGATACCCATCAGACAGTCGACGGGTTATGGAGACATTACGTGGTGGATGAGAGGAGCGTCCTGAATTTCTTTCCCGCTGATACGCTGGTGGGCAATAAAATTTATGTCATCCGGGTTTATCCTGGATTAAAAGACCGTTTGGGCAATACTATCACCACCAGCCGATCGGTAAGTTTCACCACTGCTCCATACGATTATCCCACGGTGATGATAGACGCTCTGGAACCTGGTTTTTCTTCCTACTGGATGCAACCCACCTGGAGCGGAAGCACCACAGGAGTAAATCCAAGCCCGGGCGTCTATCGGGAAGAGAGTCAGGATTTTGTGAATGAACTCACCGCCAGCACCCGTTCTATGAAATTATTTTATGATTGGGATTTGAATGCCAGCAGTTGGCTCATACGAGAATATCTGAATGTGAGTCCTCCTCGAAATATTTTGTTTGATTCAACTTATGTTCTGCAATGTTACATTTTTGGTGATGGCAGCAATACACTTTTCCGTTTTTGTGTAGATGACCATGCTCCCAGAGAAGGCGTGGCACAGTATCATGA
>CAYMXZ010000421.1:0-1913 GCA_964394475.1 uncultured Caldithrix sp.
TCCAGCCATGTTGAGAGGTAAGAGTGAAATTACACAAAAATTAGGACTTGACTAATTTATTTGCTCAACAGGTATTTGTTAAAATTATATTTGTTGTTAATTTTAAGGGAATTCGCTGGTCAAGAAAATAAATTTTATCATCATAAAAATGGAGGTTAATTATGCTGATGCAAAATTTTAAAAAGAGTTGTCTGGTGATTCTGGGAGTGATAGTTCTTTTTCTAACCTGTTCAAAAGACAGTACTCAGTTTAATCAGGTGCCACCGGAATTGCCACCTGAGTCGACTTTTATCATTGATTTCTCGAACTTCAGTACCGGTGATAATTTACAGTTACCTAAAATGAATGACGTCCAGCTACTCTCCCGGGAAAATTGGGGATGGGCAGCTACACATGTTTTGGTATGGAGCACCATCCTCTATGTAAATCTAGCCATCCCGGTCGCTGCCTTTCAAGCTTCTTTTTTACATGAGCCGGTTCAACAACCCAATGGCACCTGGGTGTGGACCTATCATTTTAGGGTCGGACTGGACACCTTAACTGCTGAACTCCATGGCACACGCACCAGTCAGGGAACAGAGTGGAAAATGTATATCAGCAAATCAGGTGCTTTTAATAAATTCCTGTGGTACACCGGTATGTCCGATCTAAATTATTTTCAGGGAAATTGGACCATTTATAAGCATCCCAGCGATCCGGTGGAGTTTTTAGGAATTGTCTGGCATCGCAATGTGCAGGATAGTACAGCGGATATTAAATATACCCATCTGGGAGCAGGTCTCCAACCACCCGGCAGTTATATTGAATATGGAATCACAAACCAGGCGCCGTATGATGCTTTCTATAATATATTTTCCCAGTCTGCCAATAATCATGTGGATATTGAATGGAATCGAGAAACCCATGAAGGCCGGGTAAGAGATCCCCTCCATTTTGGGAACTCTTCCTGGCACTGCTGGAACGAAATGTTGGAAGATATCGAATGCCCCAATTAATGAAATAAATTAATTATCGATTTCTTGAAATTTTTATAAGGGAATCCTATCCCCAGGATTCCCTTTTTGTTTGCACCGTGCATTCATATTGGCTTTCCGGTTAAAATCCTGACGAAACTAAACGTATGCCGAGCTGGGTATACGATTGCAGGGTGTCCACTGTGAATTGGAATCGGAAGGGCGAAATATCAGAACCCCAGGCCAAAGCGAGAGCGAACCAGAGGTAACCTTCTGCATCGACATCCCGCTATAAAAAGGGAAAATCAGCTTGCAAACATTCGGCTCATTATATATTAAGGATAGCATGCAAAGAAGAAATTAGGGAAAGGATAGTGATTATGTCTTCAAAGAGAGGGGAGTATGCCGACTACAGGAGCATTCTGTCCTTCTGAGTGAATATTCTTTCATCTCCCTTCTCCAGGCAGAAGGATGGGGAACCTACCAAGAACCAGACATTACCAAATGTGAATAATCGTTCACAAGCTTTTCCCGTGAATATAGATTAAAAAATCATCAATTATCAGAAATCATTGAAGTTATGACTTATTGCTGATTCTGGCATAAAAATTATTGTATATTTTATGTGGCAGGTTGGTCTATTTCGGCCGGTGGTGACGTTATTTGAATTGGAAAACCGGAAAGAATTTACTAAATAGAATACCAGTTTTAACCTGAAGTCGTAGTGTTGAGAGGTAGGAAAAAAGAGTATGTAGAGGTTGAGTGCCATGTGGAGGAGGTCAGGTGTGAAAAGCAGGATATTAATCAATCACTCTGTAATTATTTCATCGGCAGTTTTACTCCATCTCATTTTCTATACTATCAATTTTTTTATTCATTCTTTAGATAAGAAAAAGATGTGATGGCTGTTTCATTTAAAGTGATGAAAATGATTTTCTATGGTATTGGATTGGGTGGGCT
>CAYMXZ010000422.1:0-1837 GCA_964394475.1 uncultured Caldithrix sp.
GTGTTGTTCTATATTCAGCGAGATGATGCAAAACTGTTTATCGCTTTTACTTTGCCGAAATAAACTCCATCAACAACGGGCTCTCAAACCAGGGCTTTGAGAGCCCGTTTATAATTTATCCCCTCCCTTCATACACAAAGATTTTATTCGCTAAATTAAAATAATAATTAATTTTGGTTGTTTTTTTATTTAAATTTTTCATTTGTATTCTCTTAAATTAGATGCGATTTCTTTGTGAAAGGAATGTTCATGGCCAAAAAGAGAATTGGTATTTTAACTGGAGGCGGTGATTGTCCCGGTCTTAATGCGGTGATTCGTGGTGTTACCAAAACGGCTATCACCAGATATGGGTGGGAAGTGATTGGATTTTATGATGGTTTCCAGGGATTAATTGAAAACCGCTTTACGATTCTGAATTATGAAAATGTCTCAGGCATTTTGACGCATGGTGGTACCATCCTCGGAACCAGCAATAAAGCGAATCCCTTCGAGCATATTATTATTGAAAATGGGAAAACCGTGGTGAAGGATGTGTCTGATGAAACCATGGCGCTTTATAATGATCTGGGTTTAGAAGCATTGATTGCAGTGGGTGGGGATGGAACAATGACCATCAGTGGGATGCTGGCTAAGAAAGGTGCTAATGTGGTTGGTGTGCCCAAAACGATTGATAAAGACTTAATGGAGACCGATACCACTTTTGGTTTTGACACTGCCCGTTCGGTAGCGACTGAAGCCATCGACCGATTGCACAGCACAGCGCAATCTCACCATCGGGTAATGCTGGTAGAGGTGATGGGACGGAATGCCGGTTGGTTGGCTCTGGAATCAGGGATTGCGGGTGGGGGCGATATTATCATCTTGCCGGAAATTCCATATGATATCGAAGAAATTATTCGGGTCGTCCGGCAGCGAAGCCGCTTTGGCAAAAGATTTAGTATTATTGTGGTTGCCGAAGGTGCTCGGCCGAAAGGCGGAGATCAGGTGGTAAAAAAATTAGTTGAAGACAGTCCAGAAAGAAAGCGTCTGGGAGGAATAAGTCAGCTAATAGCTAATCAAATTGAAAATGCCACTCAGATTGAGTGCCGGGTTGCTATTCTTGGACATCTGCAGCGAGGTGGAACACCTACGGCGCTCGATCGAATTTTAGCCACCCAGTTTGCCGTAAAAGCGATGGAGCTGGTTGCTGCTCACCAATTCAATCACATGGTGGCACTTAAAGGTGATACCATTACTTCGGTGAGAATAGATCAGGTAATGGGCCGCCAAAAATTGGTGCCATTGGATTCGGATTTAATTCAAACTGCTCTTTCGGTGGGGACCAGCTTTGGAGGGCAGATATAACTAATAAGGATCGATTTAAAATTAAGAGTTAATAAAGTTTATTATTTTCTTTCCAGAAGCAAAAGTGTAATATCGTCATATTGAGTTGTACCCTGAGAGTGTTGATTAACAGATTCCACCAGGAGTTCGCATAATTTTTTAATCCCTGCTTTTCGATTATCGATGACGAATTGTTGCAGGCGGTGCTCTCCGTATTCTTCTTCATTCAGATTTATTGCCTCGCTCACCCCATCAGTATAACAGACCAACAAAGATTTGGGTTCAAAGATAATTTTACCGGTATTGTAAATATAATCGGGTATCATCCCAAGAATGATCCCTCCTTCGCTCAGTAACTGGATTTCTCCATGCTGATTAAACAAAAAAGGTGGGTTATGACCAGCATTCAAATAAGTGAATTCATGGGTATTTGTATCTAAAATTCCTATAAAAAAAGTAATATATCGATCAATGTCAGTATTTTGGTAGATCAGATTATTTAATCTACCGACTA
>CAYMXZ010000423.1:0-1836 GCA_964394475.1 uncultured Caldithrix sp.
ACTATTACTTAGATTGTTCCAGCGATATTTTTTCCTTGTATCATCGAAGAAAAACAATCAATTATTACATTTTTTAGTAGATATCAGTCGCAAAATTCGTAATAATCTCTTTTAGCCAAGTGTTTTCATTCACTTAATTATCAAGCTATTTGAATTCAGATAGATTTATATTAAATTTGAAAAAAATCTTTCAGATGGGATTCCAATCAAACACTGAGGAGAGCAATATGTCTGGAAAAGTCCCAAAAGAAGCAAAACCACCAGGAACAGCCGAAATTGAGGCCATTCGTTCTATTATTTTTGGCGAGCAAGAAAAATATTTCAACCAGAGAATTTTGGAATTAGAGGAACAGATTAAAAAACTCCAAAAAGAACTGAGTAAAAAATATGAGGGACTGAACCAACGCCTCGACCAAGAAACTCAAAATATAAATGAACAATTGTCTCTGCTAAAAGAACATTCTGAGGGACGCGGGCAAACTTTAGAACAAAAATTAAAAAATATCAATAATCATCTTGATAAACGGATGGGTGAATTGGAGGAGAAAAAAGTTGATCGGGAATGGCTGGCTAACACTTTAGGCGAAATAGCGAAGTTGCTGCAGTCGAATTCTGAAAAAAACAAATAACAAACATGGCTCTGGATAATTTCAAATATCTCAAAGATTTACTGTTAAAGCCTGAACAGGAAGAAATTCAGCGCCTACAATTTGAAGTGGGGCAATTACAAAAAAGATTGGAGAATAAAGAAGTACTCATTGAAACATTAAAGCCTATCTTAACTCCACTGCTTCGAGAAAAAATTTCAGAGCAACCTCAGGAAATTGCTTCGGCATTGGCACCGATCATTGCTGAATCGCTTCATCATCAAATTGACATATCACGAGAAAAGATTATCAACGCGCTATCTCCCATTATGGGACAGGCTATTAAAAAACAGGTGAGTGAGGCGCGGGAAGAAGTTGTCGATGCCCTTTATCCCGTCATTGGTCAGACAATACGAAAATCAATCTCAGAAGCAATGAAAAGACTGGCGCAGACCGTGAATGAGAAAATAGACCGCACCCTGAGCCCCGTCCTTTTGGTTAAAAAAGTAAAATCACGTCTATTTGGCATCCCCACTGAAGAATATTTATTAAAAGATTTTTTGCCATTTACTATTAGAGAGATATTTTATATTCATCGAACCAGTGGTATTTTATTAGCCCACGTCTCGGTTGAACCAGCAACCAGCGGGTCAGAAGAAGATTTAATCAGTGGAATGCTTACCGCTATTAAAGATTTTGCCCGTACCGTTTTCAGCACCGAAAACGAAAGGGAAATAAACAGCATTACCTATGACGATTTACAAATTCATATAGAGGTTGGTCGATATGCCTATCTGGCAGTGGTTACTTCTGGTGTACCCACACCAGATTTCAACGATCAGATTCGGGATTTGGAGCAAGATCTTCATCAAAAATATCATTCCCGGCTTCGCACTTTTGAAGGAGATTTAACTTCTTTAGAGGGGATCCATGTTCCTTTGCGAAGCTTTATAAACAAATTTAGCCAGCCTGAAATGAGGCTATCGCCAGGCAGTCCGAATGCTCAGTCTTATAAGGGCTTGATCTACCTATCGATTCTCATGTTCATCATCATTGCCTTACTTATCACGATCATTTATCTTCCTGGAAAAATTAAAGAAAACAAAATTCGTTCACAGTTAAGTGCGTATCTTCAGGAATATCCTATCAACACGGTGAACAATTTTCAATGGAATTACCATGACAATGTTATGGTGCTAAGTGGTTGGGTAAGAAATTCAGAGGAGAAAAAAGTTGTTCAGCATTATAT
>CAYMXZ010000424.1:0-1823 GCA_964394475.1 uncultured Caldithrix sp.
GAAAGCACTCTCTCCGTTGGCTACCAGAGCGTTGAAGATGCTGTCACCGCTGGCGGCACTGGCACCCATGGCATTTGGACCTACCCAGACTAAAAAGTTTGGACTGGTGCCGACAAATGTTCCAGATACGTTAGATGGTTGACTGAGATGAGGTGGTGTTTCGTTGTCTTTCGCCACCACCGTGTAATTGTAGAAAAAGCCAGGAGGAGGCGTATCGGTATAAGTTTCAACACCGGCATCTACGGCGGCTATCTTTACACCTTCGCGGTAGACATAAATTGAGTCGAGATCATCCAGGGGGGTACCGTCTTCCTGGGTAGTGGGATCATCCCAGGTCAATACCGCGTCAGTGGCGGTACCCACTGCGACCAGGTTAGTTGGTGCGGCGGGAAAAGGAGAACCTCCCGCATACCATGAAACAGTGACCGGTACACTGGTACTGTCATTGGCAGTTAATTCGGTATGAAGCGTATATTCATAGAGCACGCCATCGGTCAGCCCATTGTCAGTATAATTGCCAGTACCTCCCGGAATGGAAATAAGAAAACTTCCGTTTCTTTGAATTTCGATGGTGAAATCAGTTGGATTAATTGGCGTGCCATTGACCAAGGTCGTGGGATCACTCCAACTAAGTGCCATCTGGGTGGGAGTGGTGTAGTCGCTATAAGCGGTAACATTGGTTGGTGGATTGGGATCGGTTGGGTCAGCGGCAACAGCCAGTTCATAGACAAAAAACATATCGGGAGTACCCTGTAAAACACCGCCGATGGATGCTTTGCCGGGGACAATATTTACTGCTGTGAATAATCCACCAGCAATCCCAAGAACTGCCGGGAATTCCAGGGTAACGTCATGACTCACACCGGTCAACAAACCAGTAGCAATATTAAGTTGGTGAATATATTGCGGAGCACCCTGTCCCATCCCTTGATCGAAAATCCACAAATAAGGTCCACCATCTGTCCAACTATCATAGGCGGTACCATACATTCCAGATAGTCCGGGATTTGGAATGGTGGCTAAGGTCGCACCGGTCTTGCTCACCAGGGTGAGGGGCGTGTCCCAGTTTCCGACCCAGAGCGCATCATATACTGGATCGTAAGCAATGTTGCGTACCGCGATGGGCGAAGGAATTGTTCCGATCAAAGTTTTGGTGGAAAAATCCATCACATAAATGGTCATCGCATTTGCCCCACCGTACATATAGGTGCCGTCAGAGGCAAGATCACGCAAACCGGATACGCCGGGAATGGAAAATTCTTCCACCAGAACTCCATTCATATCATACTTATGGAGCAGGTTAGAAGCCCAGCGGGTAGTATAATAAAAATTTCCATCATATTCTGCGCCGGCATTCCCTAATGCTCCAGAAGCTATCTGCAAATCAAAACTGAATTGCAGATCCCAGGTCGCATCGGTTGGCAGAATTGGAGTAGCAGCTGAATAGGGAGATTTTTCCCAATAAATCGTTTGGTCCAATCCTTGTAACTTATTTGCTGCCTGGGAAGTAAGAAACAAAAACGTCATTAAAGTTAAAACTGTAACCTTTTTCATACTTCCTCCTTTTGTGAATTGGGTAATAAATTAGTAACGAACTGCACAGATATTTTGCTTCTTCCTATGCTTACAAGAAAATAATTGTCTCCTCAATGAGACATCTATTTATGAGAGATGTTATCAATTATGGTATGTGGTTCAAGTAAAATTTTTTATATGCTAATGTGAATTATTCAATGGCTTGTTTTACCTGAGAAATAAAATTGATCTAAATTATTTTAAAATTTTCTAATGTCAAGTGAAATTTATACAATTAATAAAATTTA
>CAYMXZ010000425.1:0-1799 GCA_964394475.1 uncultured Caldithrix sp.
GTTATGCAGTGGCTTTCCCCAACAAAAAGAATCCGTCAACTGAATTTATGATATCATTAAAAATTTTATGATGAATTTTCTGCCGACGTTCAATGCCATCCTGCCAGTATTTGTTTTTCTTATCTGTTTAGTCATTTTAGATAGTTATAAGTTAGTAAAATTTTCGACTATTTTATTCACTCTGCTTTTGGGGTGTTGTGCCGCCCTCCTCAGCTTATTTCTGAATAATACCTTACTGGAAATTCTGAATATCAGCCGTCTTTTATATGTTCGTTATCCTGGTCCGTTGCTGGAAGAATTTTTAAAGGCGTTTTTCATCTTTATTCTCATCCGACAGGGAAAGATGGGTTTTCTGGTGGATGCCGCCATCAATGGATTTGCGGTGGGTGCAGGATTTTCATTAGTGGAAAATCTCTATTATCTACACGCATTAAACCAGCCTCAATTCATGCTCTGGATCATCAGGGGATGGGGGACAGCTATTATGCACGGGGGAACCACGGCAATCTTCGCGATTTTATCTATGAACTATTTCTGTCGTTATCCGAAAAAAAAACTGGTGGTATTTATACCGGGATTTATCTCCGCTGTTCTTCTTCATTCTTTGTTCAATCATTTTATCCTCTCACCGGTCCTAATGACAATTGGACAACTGTTGATCCTGCCTGTTCTGGTAGTGGTAGTGTATTCTCACAGTGAGAACACGCTGCAGGAATGGCTGGAAGCTGGCATGGATGTGGATGTCTGGCTGCTGGATTATATCACCACTGGCCGGATGTATCAAACGAAAGTAGGCGAATACCTGCATTCGTTGAAAAATAAATTCTCCGGAGAAATTGTGGCAGATATGGTCTGTTATGTGCGTTTGTATTTGGAGTTGGCGTTGCGGGCTAAAGGGATCCTATTGCTTAAAGAGCAGGGATTTCAACCGCCGGAAGATCCAGAGATTTTAGAAAAACTACAGGAGTTGAAATATCTGGAAAAAAGTATTGGAAAGACCGGGAAACTGGCACTCTCACCCATCCTGCACACCGGTATTCAGGAATTATGGCAGCTGGGATTGATCGGGAAAAAATAATATCCGGAGTCATTTTTTAGGTAGGGGTTTGATTTATCAATCACAAAACTATAAAATATTAAAATCTTTAACAAGACTATTTTGCATTAAAACATCCGATCGATAAAGTTTTTTCATTTTCATGATGCGTTAGTATAATAAAACAATTTAAATATTGAAATTAGGTTGTTGCGGGAGCGATACGCCGGATCTTCTTTACAACATGTAGATTTGTTTTGGGGATGAGGATTCGTTTCATCAAATACCTGAAAATTAAAAGTAGCATGCGTTAAAAATTTTGTTTCCTGCAATTAAATTTTTATTTCTTCCCACACAATAAATTTGAAGTTTCCAAATAAATAGTATAAATTACGGGTGTTAAATGTTCAATAATGGATAAATGCAAAGCAGATATAAAGATTGAATGCATTCAAGAAACTGTTAAGGGAAAATAAAATTACGGTCAGTTAATAACTTCCTCTGAAAACACCTCCTCTCACGAAGCCAGAGCCCGAATCAATTGATGTCGAAGCGATTAATAATGGATTTCAAAATAGATGACGGTAAAAGTCATGAATCGGCCTGGCAGTATAATCTAATTCAGTAAAGAAATTCTAAAACCATTCATTAAAATCTATCGAGATAATGAATTTTATAAAAATTCAATTCCTTGTAGGGGTTTGCTTCATCAAACCCGTGCCACAAAGGAAATTCAAAAATGATCGTAAAAATAAATTGCACA
>CAYMXZ010000426.1:0-1750 GCA_964394475.1 uncultured Caldithrix sp.
GTTGGTCCTCCTCCTACAATAACAAAAGTCATTAATTCCTTGCGTTTTTCTGGATCGGTTTCAATTTCAGCTAATTCAAAGGCTTGAAGAATTTTACTGCGAATACGAGTGGCGTCTTCAATAGTTTTTAAACCGGGTGCAAATTTCTGCCACTGGGAATTACCAAAATAATGGTGGGTGGAACCACTGGCTAAAACTAAAAAATCATATTGAATAGTACAATTGGGTGTTATCACCTGTTTCTTCACCAGATTGATGTCAACGACTTCTTGATGAATCACCTGTGTATTTTTTTGGTTTTTAAGGATAGCTCGCAAGGGAGTGGCAATATCTGCCGGTGATAAGCCACCAGTCGCCACCTGGTACAATAACGGTTGAAAAAGATGGAAATTCCTTTTATCAATTAAAATAACTTCTAGAAAATGATGTCTCAAGTTCTGAGCTGTATATAAACCTGCAAATCCCCCGCCGATAATAACCACTCTCGACGAATTTTTCTTTGACTGATTCATAAACTATTTTTTGATTCTTAAAATCATTTTTAGAATGATGATCGCTACAAAATTTTTTATTTATTTAATGGTCTGCAAAAAAACTATTAAAAGTTAAGTTAATCCACACGCATAAATTTGTAGATGTGACCATCGAAGGAACAAAGATACAGTTCACCTTGCTGGTCAATTCCAAAGGAGGAAATATTTAAATGGCTGTCGATTAACAACTGATTTTGGACACGTTTTTCACCTGAATAGTGTAAAGCCCAAATCTGCCCCTGAACATAATCGGCATAAATATATTTGCCTATTAATTGGGAAAATTGTGAACCGCGATAGACAAAACCGCCAGTGATCGACTGGCCAACTGAATGATCGTATTCATAGATTGGATCAATAAATTGAACTGAATCAGGTACAGAACCAGAAAGATATGGATGAAATCCCTCCCGGAAATTCCAACCATAATTTCCTCCGCTGATAATGATATCAATCTCTTCGTATTTATTCTGACCCACATCGCCAGCCCAGATCCATTTCGTTAATGGATCAAAGCTGAAACGCCATGGATTCCGCAATCCGTAGGCAAAAATCTCTTCACGATATCCCAAATTATTTCCGGCAAATGGATTCATCGGCGGAATCGAATATTTTCCACTTTGAGATGGTTGATTGACGTCGATCCGCAGGATGGCTCCCAATAAAGTACGGAGATTCTGGGCGTTATTTTCGGGATCACCAGCCGAACCACCATCACCCATGGCGATATAGAGATAGCCATCCGGACCAAATACAATTTGACCGCCATTGTGATTGCTGAAAGGTTGGGGTATTTCCAGAAAAATTTCTTCACTGCTGTTTAAAGCCTGTAAAGGATTCTGTTGATCAATGTGATACCGGGCTATTACAGTGCGCCGTGGATTGGCAGCCGTATAATCCAGAAAAAAGTAACCGTTATTGGCAAAGTCGGGGTGAAAAGCCAAACCCAACAATCCTTCTTCATTGCCTGTATCATTGACACGATCGGTAATATCCAAAAATTTAATTTTTTCATTTACACTGGCGGTATTTTCGAAAGAATAAATTATTCCTTGCTGTTCCACCACATAAACTCGATTTGATCCATCTGGTGCGTATTGAAAATCAACCGGCCGGGTGAAAGAAAGATGCGGAAAAGCCTGAATAAGTGATAAAGTTGGTAGCTGCTCAGTACCAGTATGATTTTGACAGAAAAAAATAAAAATTATGATAAATAA
>CAYMXZ010000427.1:0-1743 GCA_964394475.1 uncultured Caldithrix sp.
GCATCACGTAGTGTCCCGGTTGAACCATTTTGTGCCTTTTCAGATACTCCCCATCTAAGGTCACATTCTGGGTTTCAATACTGATTCGACCATTGCTCAGGATAGCGTCTCTGGAATTCACAACCAGATTCAAAACCAGTTGTTGTATTTGACCGGGATCAGCTTGAATATTTCCCAGGTCAGGATCAAGCTGCATCGTAAATTCCAGATCCTCGCCAATCAATCTCCGAATCATATTCTCCATATCGCGGAGCTGGTGATTTAAGTTCAATATTTTAGGTTGCAGGATTTGCCGCCGACTGAACGCCAGCAATTGTCGGGTAAGGGATTCTGCTCTTTCTCCTGCTTTATTAATCTGGGCAATATAACTTCTTAGAAAATTATCATAAGAAAGTCGGCTGAGCAATAATTCACTATAACCGCGAATAATGGTCAACAGGTTGTTGAAGTCATGGGCAATTCCACCCGCCAGCCGACCAATGGCTTCCATCTTCTGAGCCTGTCGCAGCTGCTCGGCCATCTTTTTCCAATCCGTAATATCTCGTGCCACTCCAATCAAAGCCACCGGTTGATTTTTATCATCCCGTATAATTGATGTCGATAAGAAAATACTGAATTCTTCTCCATTCTTGCGTCGATTTAATATTTCACCCTGCCATCCACCTTTCAGCGTTTCCGGCAAAATACGGTTGATCACCTCCGGTGAATTATGATCGGAGCGGACAATGCTGATATGCTGTCCAATTATTTCATCTCGCTGATACCCATAGGTTTTCAAGAAGGCTTCGTTGACAAAAATGATTCGATCCTCCATGTCGGTGACGCTAACACTTTCACTAATACTTTTCACTGCATGAGCTAACATATTCATCTCCCCCTGAACTCGCCGCCGCTCTGTGATATCTCGAACGATTAACAGCACCAGGGAAGGACTTCCATTTTTATTGATCAATGCCGAGTTAATTTCTACCGGTATTCGGTCGCCATTTTTATTGATAAATTCAGTCTCATATAAAAATACCTGATTTTCTCCTTCGCGGCGACGCTGCAATCGCGGTGCTACCTGGTTTACCTGATCGGGCGGTATCAAATCCAGAACATTGGTCTGAGATAATTTTTCTTTACTTAACCCTGTCGCCTCATAACCTGCCTGATTCAAATAAACGATATAGCCCTGCAAATCAATCAGAACAATAATATCCCGGGCGGTTTCGGTGAGCATGCGATACTTCAGTTCGCTTTCACGCAAAGCTTCCTGTGCAGTTTTTAAATCGGTGAGATCAATATCGAGAAAATAAAAAGTTTTTTCTCCTACATTGTTTTGTATGAACACATTACTGGATAATACATGGACCATGGATCCATCTTTTCGCTTTAGAGTCAATTCCTGCATCGGAAGCTGGTGATCACGATTGCCCAATCGTTTGATTTCAGCAATGATTTCTTTTTTAATGTTATCCGGTAAAACTAAATCTTCCATCTTTTTACCCAGCGATTCCCGGGAGGTATAACCATACAATTTCTCACAGGCCTTATTCCAGAATATAACACGTCGGTCGGAATCATACCCATGAACAGCAATAGTGGGCACATTTTCGACCATCGACCGAAAGCGATTTTCGCTTTCACGCAAGGCTCTCTCAATCTGTTTCCGCGCCGTAATATCCCGAGCAAAAACAGCAACCCCTTTGATTTGCTTTCCATAATAAATGGGGTTAAAAGATACTTCGATATCAATGGACG
>CAYMXZ010000428.1:0-1734 GCA_964394475.1 uncultured Caldithrix sp.
CTTCTTATTTCTCATTTTTATTCATTTAAAAAATATAAGTGAAGAGTTGTATGATAAGGCAGGGAAACAGTTCCCTCTGGTAAAAATTTTTATGATTCAGAACAGGTAAAAGATATTTTGTTGTCCTGGTAAAATAGGCGGTTTAAAGAATCTACCTTATAATTTTTTGTCTTTTTCTGGGGGTGAACGAAACAAATAAATGCTGATGAATAAGCATCTATAGAAATTGAGGAAAGACTATATGATGACTTTTGATTTTAAAGATACGATAAGCTCAGCTGATTGATTTTCCAGATGCCACCATTTTGTCGGTCGTCAACAAAGCCAGTTCATTGCCATCGCTTACCGCCAGAAGCATTCCCTGTGAATCGACACCGCGGATCTTCGCTGGCTGCAGGTTGGCCACAATGATGACGATTCTTCCGATTAAATCTTCGGGTTGGTAATGCTGAGCAATTCCAGCCACCAGCTGTCGTTTTTCAGTTCCAACTTCTACCTGTAATTTAAGAAGCTTATCGGCTCCCGGGACTTTTTCAGCCGCTAAAACTTTAGCACTTTTAAGTTCAACTTTTTTGAATTCTTCCATTGAAATCAATTTTGTCACCTCTTCTTTTTTTTCTTTGACGGGTGTACTTTGCTGCATTTTTTGCATATTCGTTATTTCCTGTAAGATCACTTCGTCCGGTATTTTTTCGAATAGAATTTCTGCCTCACCTACTGAATGACCAGCCGCTAAAAATTTTTTTCCAATTTCATCCCAATTCGCCTCATTTACTTTTCCCTGACAATTCAGCATTTTCCAGGTTTTCTCTGATGAAAATGGCAGAATGGGATTCATTAAGATGCTCAGCCAGAAAGAAGCCTGCAGACAGAGATTGATGGTGGTGGCGCATTTATCGGGATCCTCTTTCCGCGTGCGCCATGGTTCCTGATCATTGAAATATTTATTGACATAGCGAACCAGATCCATAAACTGGCGAGCAGCTTCTTTAAATTGAAATTCATCGATCAGCTGACCGATGGATTCGCGGCTACTCTGGAATTTGTCAATCAGCTCACGATCCCGATCATCCAGTTGATTCATGGCGGGAATTTTCCGGTCGAAAAAATTGATGACAAAGGTTAGCGTACGATTGATAAAATTACCTAAAATATCAGCCAGCTCGTTATTATGTTTTGCCTGGAATTCTTCCCAGGAAAAATCGGCATCGCGGGTTTCCGGCATGTTAATGGCCAGAGTGTATCGCAGAGAATCAGCCGGATAGCGATCTAAAAAATCGTGTACCCAGATGGCCATTCCACGACTGGTAGAAAACTTGAGCCCCTTAATATTTAAAAATTCATTGGCCGGGACATTTTCTGGAAGCACATAACCGCCATATCCCATTAACATGGCCGGGAAAATAATGGCGTGGAAAACAATATTATCCTTGCCAATGAAATGAATTAAATGCGTGTTTTGGGGATCCAGCCAGTAATCTTTCCAGCGATCTGGCTGCCCAATTTTTTCTGCCCATTCTTTGGTAGCAGAGATATACCCGATGGGAGCTTCAAACCAGACATATAATACTTTATCTTTACTGTCTTCTAAGGGTACCGGGACTCCCCAGCGCAGATCGCGGGTTACGGCCCGGTCGTCCAGACCTTCGGCAAACCAATTATTGCAGAAATTGACTACATTATCTCGCCAGTGTTTTTTGCTGGCTATCCATTCCTTCAATGGTTGCTGAAATT
>CAYMXZ010000429.1:0-1719 GCA_964394475.1 uncultured Caldithrix sp.
CACGAACTAAATTCCTCGTTTTATTTTTTCACCACAACTATCACGGCAACTTTCGTAAAACCGTGTGTAACAAAAAGATTTCTACCAATAATAAAAACAGACCGACACCGGCATAATTCACAAACAGCTCTTTGTATTTGGTAAATTCTTTAACCTGAATTTTCGTCTTTTCCATTTCATTGATTTCTTTATAAATCTGGCGAAGTTTTTCGGTATCGGTAGCCCGAAAATATTTTCCGGTAGTTTTATCAGCAATCCGTCGCAATAAATTTTCATCAATTTCTACTGCCATTGATACATAACGCCTTCCAAAAATCGGATCATCAACTGGATATAAAGCCGATCCCAGACTGCCTGCCCCAATGGTGTAAATTCGGATATCAAAGGTCTGGGCAATCTGAGCGGCGGTTTGTGGATCAATTTCTCCCGCATTATTTCGTCCATCCGTCAACAGAATAATAACCTTACTTTTCGCTTTGCTATCCCGTAACCGCATTACGGCAGTGGCGATTCCACTTCCAATAGCCGTCCCATCCCATTCCTGCGGTGCCACCTGAACTTTATCTATCAACTCCGTCAACACTCCGTAGTCAAGGGTAAGCGGACATTGTGTAAAAGCTTCGCCTGCGAAAATAACCAGTCCAATGCGATCATTATTGCGACCCATGATGAATTCTTTGGCCACTTCCTTGGCGGCTTCAATCCGGTTTTTTGGTTTAAAATCTTCGGCCAGCATGGAGGTGCTGACGTCCAGAACAATCATGATGTCAATGCCTTCGGTGGTTATCT
This sequence comes from uncultured Caldithrix sp., assembly GCA_964394475.1. Lineage (GTDB taxonomy): Bacteria > Calditrichota > Calditrichia > RBG-13-44-9 > RBG-13-44-9 > RQOF01. The sequence goes on from CAYMXZ010000429.1 coordinate 790, forward strand.
CCTGCTTCCGGGTGCCGGATTGGGGACGAGCCAGTCCTAAAATAATCAGGGTAATGATCAGTAACCGAAAGATATAGGCATGTTGTCGCACCCGTTGCCGCCAGGTCAGAGGCAATTTTTTCATATGCCTCAGAGTAGAATAGCGGATCTTACCTGTTAACCGATGGCGACGCCGCCAGTGATACCAGGCCAGCAGCGGTACAATAACCAGGAGTAACAAATAGTATGGATCAGCAAATCGAAACAACTTTTTCCCCTGACAATAAAATGTAAAACTTTCTTAAAATATTTTCTATTCTGTTTTGCTCAGCGCCTCAGAAGCACTCAGCGGTTTTTCAATGATATCATCCAACTTTAATTTTACATCCTTCACCTTCGAATCCGCAATCAGGTAAACCGAGTCATATTGATTGGTAGCCGCATAATAATTTTTATCCTTCTTTTTCCCGAATTTCACCTCAATCTGCAAATCATTATCTTTATACAGTAAAATCCGCAAAGAAGGTTTATCCAATCCATAATCTGCCGGATTATAACTTCCATCTTTGACATAATCAGAGATGCTGGTGAAGTCAAGATTGGTAAGGAAACTGGAAATTTTTTGTTTCTGCACAACCTGCTGAGCAGAATCATCCAGAAACCAATTGTCAGCAGTGTCTTTTACACAGGTAAAAAGCGTATCACCATACTGAATGGTAAAGCGATTGATCTCAGAGCGTGGAAAAGCTGCCAGATCTTTGGTGCGAAAATCTGACATTTTCTGATTGAGATCTTTGACCAGAAACGAGTCCACCTCAAAGATTGGGCGACGTGATTCATCACGAGCATAATATTTTTTATCAATAGCTTTGCTGATGATTAACCGCTTCTGCCCCTTTTCCGGTCCTAGCTGTAAATCCACCTGAAAGGTCGGTTTATCCAGTCCATATT
>CAYMXZ010000430.1:0-1710 GCA_964394475.1 uncultured Caldithrix sp.
ATATTTTATTTTCAGTGTAAATTCGGCTCTGATATTTGATCCTGGTCGCTGGGCAAATGTGAACGGGCCAGAGCATTTTTTATTTTCCTGGAATGTGATAGCCCGTTTCCTGCATTTTCTTTCTGCATCTCTGGCAGTAAGTGGATTAGCTCTGGTTTTCTTTTCTTTTAATTGGAAAGAAACCCGACGTGAGTATGAGCCGGCATACGCTTCTTATTTGCAGAAAGTAGGCGGCGGAGTGGGTCTGGGATTTACTCTGGTGCAACCGATATTTATTTTCTGGAATCTGATTACTCTGCCAGATCCAGCACTCAGCATGGCTGTTTTTATTTATACGCTGTTAGCTTTGCTAATTATCTTATTTATTGCGTTACGACTCTATCGCCTGCTGGTGGAAAAACAAATTCGGCAGGGTACCATCTCCTTCGCGTTATTTGTGGTGGTGTTAATCATTATGATTGTCACAGATCATACCGCTCGTGAAGCTGCCATTCAAAATCACTCCCAATTATTGATAACCCGTGCCCGGGAAATCGAAACAGAATTGGAAGCAAAACGTGAGATCGAAAGAGCGGCTGCTGTACAGCCCGATTTGAGCCTGGGAGAACAAGTTTTTAAAGCCCAGTGTACGGCCTGCCATCGCTTTGATCAAAAGATTGTGGGACCACCCTATAATTCCGTTTTAGGAAAATATGAAAATCGCCCGGAAGATTTGATTGCCTTTGTGCGAAATCCATCGAAAGTAAATCCGGAATATCCGGCCATGCCCAAATTAGGGCTGAGTGAAAAGGATATTAAATCGGTAGTCGCCTATCTCCTGCAGGAATGGGAGAAGCAACCAAAATAATTTTCAATGCAAGAAGATCAATCAGCGAGGAGTAACCTGTGAAGAAACGAATTGCGCCGGTTTTAATTATATTATATGTGGTTTCTTTTATGGGGTTTATTGTTGTGATTGCGTATTTCTGGCAGCAACATCGGAAAACGCCAGAACAACCCATTAATTTCAGTCATCAGATCCATGTGACGCGGGTAGGTTTGCCCTGCACTCATTGTCACTACTCGGTGGAAATTTCGCCGGCCGCTGGTATACCACCCGTTGAAACCTGTATGAATTGCCATCAGGCAGTTGCGACCGATAAACCCGAAATTCAAAAATTAACCCGATACTGGGAAGAACAGAAGCCGGTGCCCTGGAAAAGAGTGTATAAATTACCGGTTCGCCAGTATATCTATTTTTCCCATAAACGGCACATTAAAGCGGGTCTGGAGTGCGTGAATTGCCATGGCCATGTGGAAATAATGTCAGTTATTAAAGCAGTACCCAAATTGGAAATGGGCTGGTGTATGTCCTGTCACCGGCAACGAAATGCATCAATTGATTGTGCGACCTGTCATAAATAGTTGAATGCTGGAGGATTGGAATGGATCGACGTGATTTTTTAAAAGTATTAGGCATCACTTCCAGTGCTACTCTGATTTCTTCTTGTGGAGTTGATAAAGCCAATGAAAAAATTATTCCGTATGTGATTCCTCCCGAAGAAGAAATTTATCCCGGAAAAGCACTTTATTTTTCAACTACCTGTACCGAATGCCCCGCCCATTGCGGATTACAGGTAACGGTCAAAGAAAAAGTGTATCACGATAATCGCAGTCTTTTTCCCACCAAACTGGAGGGATTAACCGGCCATCCAATTAATGATGGAGCGC
>CAYMXZ010000431.1:0-1704 GCA_964394475.1 uncultured Caldithrix sp.
CCATCTTTATCCATAAAGGTTGTGCGATAAGAAGTTAATTTTTTTATTTCACATGCCAATTGATACAGCGTATCGCGATCCAGATTCTGTAAAGAATTTGTTCCCAGCAGGAGTTCTGAGAGAGAGACTTTCTTACGAAAGTCCTGACGAATTTCCTCCATCAAAAATGATTTGGTATGATTCCATAAATAAAGGTCAAATACCAAAAGCGCTGCAGCTAAAATGAGAATGCAAAATAACCAGGTCTTTGCCGAAAATTTTTTCATATTGTTTTAAATGGTAATGCTCAAGTGTTTGATTGAGTCTGAAGATAATGTTTGAAAAGTTAATTCAGCTTCAGACGATATCCCGTTCCTTTAATAGTTTCAATTACCCCGGCACAACTTCCTAATTTATCGCGCAACCGTTTAATGTGGACATCGACTGTTCTGCTCTCCCCATAATAATCCATACCCCAGACCATATCCAACAAGTCATCCCGACTCAGTACCCGCCCCTTTACCTGAATCATCGCCTCTAAAAGTTTATATTCGGTGGGAGTGAGAATTATCTCCTTATCTTTACACACCACCCGATGCATATTTAGATAGACTTTCAAATCTCCGATTTCGAAGGATTCGGCGAGGGCCGGCATCGATCGTCTGAGCAGGGCATTTACGCGTGCCATCAACTCCCTAATGCTGAAAGGTTTGGTCACATAATCATCGGCCCCGATCTCGAAACCGATGATTTTATCGATTTCCTGGGTTCGAGCGGTCAACATAATAATGGGTAATTCTTTGGTGCGGGCATTTTCACGTAGATACTTGCAAATCTCAATTCCCGAAAGTCCAGGCAAATTGAGGTCTAAAATTAATAAATCAGGAGGCTTTTGCAAAATAAGTTCAAAAGCTTTCTGACCATTTTTCTCAGTCTTAACCTTAAATCCCTGCTTTTCTAAATTAAAACTGACTAATTCCGAAATATCGGCATCGTCTTCAACCAGAAAGATTGTTTGTTTCATGCGACCACCAATTAATTTTATGAACCCAATCCGTGACGAATAATTTTGGCTTCACGCATAAAAACAACCTCCTCGCCCAGATTGGTGGTTAAATCCGCCACTCGTTCCAGTTCATGGGCAACATTGATGAGATGAAAGCCCTGTTCAATTTTATCTTTCTTTTTATTGAGAATTTCCAGCACCTCTTCTCTGACTCGCCGGTTGAGATTATCCACCTCATCATCTCGGGCACAGACTTCCCGTGCCAGATCCGCATTCTGGTTAATGAAGGCATGGACGGCGTCGTGCAACATGCTGCGCACAATCTTCCCCATTGCTGGAATATCTTTTAGAGGTTTAATATACGATTCACCTATCAATTGCAAGGCAATCTGAGCGATATTCACCGCATGATCTCCGATACGCTCGAGATCGGTATTCATTTTGAGTGCGCCCACGATAAAACGAAGATCGACCGCTACCGGTTGCTGCAGAACCAATAAGGAAAGGATTTGTTCCTCAATGTTGACTTCTTGTGTATCGATTTTTTCATTTAATTCAATAACTTCTTCCGCCAATTGGCGGTCTTGCTTTTCCAGTGCTTTAAGCGCTTTAAAAATGGCATCTTCCACTTCATGCGCTAAAAAAATGAGATCTTTCTTTATATTTTCCAGCAAGAGATTCAGTTTTTCTTTCATGGAAGTGATTTACCTTTCACGGCT
>CAYMXZ010000432.1:0-1671 GCA_964394475.1 uncultured Caldithrix sp.
AATGGTGCCGGTATCCTGGCAGATGGGAAGAGAACGTTTTTTAGCCAACCCAATGTTTTGCATCACCATATCCATAGCCATCTCAGCCATGGAATTCTTTTGCTCAAGATTCTTTTTCAGGTTAAGGATATTCTCCACATCCGGAGGCAAATATGCTGATGTCCGGCGAATTAGTTCCAGTAAATTAGCGCGAAGTGTTTCATAACTCATAAATTTGACCTCCAATTGATAGTATTTGTTTCTGGATGATAAAATAACAAATTTTTTATGAATATCAAGCGTTTGAATATTTTCGTATCTATTAAAATATCCGGTCACAAATATTCATAAAATTCACTGCTCCGAACGACTGGAAATCCAATCGATGTCCAGCAAGAAACCGATCATAAACGCCCGATAATACAGCGGCTGTTTTGAACTAAAGAATCCAAAACGACTATAGACCCACTCCGCAAATATCTTTAAATCTCCACCGATAATAAAATTTGAACCAAGGCCATACTTCAACGTGTAACCGGGTTTAAGCTCATAGTCGCGACTGGTAGTATATGGATCAAAGTTATCACCCGATTCCACGTAGGGCTTGGTATTCACATACAGCGCCGGCGCTGCTCCCCCCACGATGTACGGAGATATCTTCCTGGAAATCGATAAGGCATGCAACTTCGCCTCGGCCGTCAAACTTAAAATGATGATATAGGTTTTAAAATCCCTTCGTTTTTCATTCATAAAATAATCGAAGTGAGCAGTACCCAGAAGTTGCAGATGAGAAAAATATGGATAACCTAAACCGGTAGAAATATTCAATCCATTGGGAGAATTGGCATCCATAATTTCCGAAGCATCCGGGAAGATAGCACCACTACCAAACCGAAAATTCCAGGATTGAGTATTTCCCAATTGAGCAGAAAGATTACTCAATGACAATAGTAAGAAAAAACAAAGAATAACAATTCTGTTTTGAGAAAGAAATGCCATAATTTTTACGCTTAAGAAAGTCTTCAAAAAACCTGGCTTCCCCTTCCGGGATACGCTGTAAAAATTTTAACATCCAAAATTAACAAAACTGATGTAAATTTCCATATAAATAATCATTTTTGTCCGAAAAAGAAATCTTCTGACGGAATAGGGTTTTTTATATATTTCGTTGTCATCTTCGCTCATGATTTAGAAAAAGATTCAACCACAAAGTCAAAATAGAAAAGTGCCCAAGATGAAATTAAAAGGAAAAAGTAGGATCATTTTTCATTTATATGGTATTTTCCTGCTCTATGTTGCTCTGGCCATAGCCGGGAGTCTGGGTCAATACTTCAAAGGGCCTCAATTTTTTAATGATCAGGCCTATACCCATTACAATAACTTTGTCATTTTCAAACAATCGTTTTTTCATTTATTGCAGGGAAAAGATTTATATGCATTATATCCTGACCAATACTGGGATTATTATAAATACAGCCCAACCTTTGCATTGTTTATGGCACCTTTTGCACTATTACCGGACTGGCTGGGGCTGATTTTCTGGAATGTAATAAACTGTTTACTTTTATTTTTTGCTATTATAAAAATGGATGGTCTGGAGACGAAAAAGAAATCCTGGCTCCTTTTATTTATCGCTCTGGAACTTTTCACATCCATACAGAATGCACAAAGCAATGGTTTATTAACTGCTTT
>CAYMXZ010000433.1:0-1645 GCA_964394475.1 uncultured Caldithrix sp.
ATTTGATTCAGGTACGCTTTCGACTGCCTGGTTTGACTAACGGAATTTTTTGACTGCATAACGGACATCGATCGGGCTTATAGGTGACGGCTTTCACCTGAACCGTTGCGAAGAGAGGCATACCAAAATCAATCTGGCCTTCGCTACGGTCAACAATGGCGCCCACGCCCACCGCATATCCCTTGGCTTTCTCTACAATATCGATCACTTCCTGGACCGAACTACCGGTAGTTATAACGTCCTCTACAATCAGAATTTTTTCATGGGGTTCAATATGGAAACCTCGGCGCAGAGTCATCTTATCATTCTCGCGCTCGGCAAATATAAAACGGACTCCTAACTGTCGAGCCAGTTCCTGGGCGACCATTATTCCCCCTATGGCAGGGGCAATCACTAATTGAATATCCTCTTCTTCATAAAAATATTCACGAATTTCTGAACAAAATTTTTCTAAATAATGTGGATATTGTAAAACCAGTGCACACTGGAAATATTGCGGACTATGAAGTCCGGATGAAAGAAGAAAATGACCATTTTGGAGTGCACCGGTTTCTTCAAATATGCGAAAGGCTTCTTTTCGGTCCATAGGCCAACTCTTATTTTATTTCATTTTTTCAATTGACGAAGTTCGTTAATCTGACTGACAATTTCCTGAGCTGCCTGGCGAGCGGCTTGAGCAAAATTTTTTTGTGAGGATGCGTATAAAATACTTCTACTGACATTTATTATAATTCCTCCTCCGCCAGGTTCACAGGCGTATTGCACCGCCATTTTCAAATTTCCTCCCTGAGTGCCTATTCCAGGAATAAGAAAAGGAAGATTCGGCGCTATCTCTCGAATACTGCCAAGATCCTCCGGATGAGTAGCACCAACTACCAGACCACAATTGCCGGTTTGTAAGTTCCATTCAACTGCTTTACGAGCTATTTTTAAATATAGTGGTTCAGAATCTACATTTAAATATTGGAAGTCCAGTGACCCGCTATTACTGGTAAGACATAGCAAAAAAGTTTCCCGGTCAGCATAGGATAAAAAGGGTAATATGGAATCATATCCCATATAGGGAGAAACAGTTATAGCATCAAAATGAAAAGTTTCAAAAAATAATTCCGCATATTTTTGTGAACTATTGCCGATATCGCCTCGTTTAGCATCAGCAATTGTTAATAATTCAGAAGGGATGAGATCCAGGGTTTTTTCCAGTAAATGCCAACCAGGGGCTCCTAATGATTCATAAAAGGCAATATTGGGTTTATAGGCGATGGCTAAATCAGCAGTGGCCTGTATAATTTCTCGATTGAAAATAAAGAGTGGATCGTCCTCTCGTAAGAGAAAATCCGGAATCTTTTTCAGATCGCTGTCAAGTCCCACACACAGCACTGAGTTTTTTTCCATTATGAGTTTTTCGAGACGTTCTTTAAACATGATGATATAATTTTGTTTGGCCAAATTATAATACTGATCTATTGATTACAACTAAAAAATGAATCTTTGGTAAGTCTGCTTCAGGGACTTGATGCTATTTTCACGGATTAAAATCGGGAGACTCGATAGGCGGATAAGAAATAGTTCTCTTTTTATTTTGGGTTTGATAATATTGTGGGAAGATGATAACTTATTAATGACAAACTAGCTAAAATTATTG
>CAYMXZ010000434.1:0-1638 GCA_964394475.1 uncultured Caldithrix sp.
CCCCGGTTTCAGCACCGTCCGCTACCCGGCCAAATTTTTCTTTCTAACCAATCTAAAAGTTCCAGATCATCTGAGGAATTACGAAACAGCGTCTGACCTAAATGGATATGGGATTGTACAAGACCAGGAATAATAACCAATCCATCAAGATCATAAACCTGGTGGTCAGAGGGCGGAATATTCTTGCTAATATCAACAATCGTATTTTTTTCAATCAATATATCGCCAACCAACAATTCGTCTCGTGAATTCTGAGTAATAATCAGCGCATTTTTTAGAAGAGTAGCCATAAAAAATTCCTGGATGTTTACACCAGAAGCAAGATATCCCTTATTTTTGATGACATACTGTTTCTTTTTTTAAGAATTTTTTACTATTCAAATCATCCCCCATGGATCACATTTCATTTTTCTCTAATTTAGTCACTTTGCTGATCTTTAAGATGATAAAAATATGAATGGAATTGTTAATTAGGGATAATTGGCAATGAATTGACCAGGATTGTAATATTTGCGGTTGAACAGGATCAAAGGTTGTAGATTAGGATCATACTCGGCGTGAACTATTTCTGCAATAAATAAGCTATGATCACCTGTTAGAAGGTGTTGGCGCACCTGGCATTCTAAAATCGCCCGACAATCCTTAAGGACAGGCGATTTAATTTTTTGAGGTGCTTTACGAAGCATTTGAAATTGGGGTAAGGACCATTTATTCTTTTTACTTCCTGAAATTGTACCTGCCAGAGTGGCCAAGTCATTTTGAAGGTTGGATAATACCATGATCGCAAATTCCTGCGCATTCAGGATCAACTGATGAGAGTATCTCTTGGGACTTACCGCCACGGCGATTAAGGGAGGTTCGGTAGAGACCGCCGCTACCCATGACATGGTAGCAATATTTTCGTTGGTGCCATCTGAAACAGATAATAAGGTGACAGGATACACTAAGTGTTTTGAATAATCGGTTTCCGGTTTTTTCATATCAACTTTTCCTTATTTATTCTATATCCAAATTTACGAAATAATATAGCAATTTATTGACCATATTGAGAAATATATTTTATATCAGAATAACTTTTTCTGTGATTTGTAGAAAAACTAACTCCGCCGACCTCATTATTTTATTTGCTAAAAGACTTGCCAGTCTCTTATATATTTTTTTAAATTAATAACTTATTTTTTTAGCTGAAGTGGAATTTAATTTGCAGAAATTAACTTTTTAAAGTAAGGAGGATAAAATGTCTGTTAAAGTTGCGATTAACGGATTTGGTCGGATTGGACGTTTGGTTTTTAAAGCCTTGCAAAACGACAAGAATGTGGATGTGGTAGCGGTGAACGATTTAACTGATTCTAAAACTCTGGTTCATTTGCTCAAATACGATTCGGTTCACGGTCGATATCCAGTGCCGGTGTCGGCAGAGGGAGATTATCTGGTAGCGGGTAATAGGAAAGTGAAAGTGCTCTCGGAAAAAGATCCCAGCAAATTACCCTGGTCTCAGATGGGAGTTGACATTGTTGTTGAATCGACAGGCGCATTTCGTGATAAAGCAAAGTTGAGTTTGCATCTGCAAGCGGGTGCTAAAAAAGTTATCCTTACTGCTCCGGCAAAAGATGAGTTAGATAATACGGTGGTTATGGG
>CAYMXZ010000435.1:0-1610 GCA_964394475.1 uncultured Caldithrix sp.
GGATGTGAAGTACTGGCGGTTGATCTTGATTCTCGAAAGCTGGAGATGGCGAAATCGTGTGGTGCCGATAGAATCTGTAAAAGTGAAGATCTCATAATAGCCGCTGCTGATTTTTCAAACGGATTAGGAGTGGATGGTGTCATAATAGCCGCCAGTTCTAAGTCCAAAAAAATTGTTGCCGATGCCGGAGAGATTTCTCGCTTAAAAGGACGGGTGATTATGGTGGGCTTTACACCAATGGATCTTCCCCGCAACATTTATTATAAAAAAGAGCTGGAATTTAAATTATCAATGTCCTATGGCCCGGGTCGCTATGACCCATTATATGAAGAGCATGGTATCGATTATCCATTTGCGTATGTGCGTTGGACCGAGAAGAGAAACATGGAATGTGTTTTACACTTGATGGCTCAGAAAAAAATAAATCTCAATTTACTGACAACTCATCGATTCCAGTTTGAAAATATACTTGACGCTTATGAATTAATTTCTGAAAAATCCGATGCCTATTATCTGGGAATTCTTCTCCAATACTCCCAACAGGTTGATAGCCGTCCCCATCGAATAATAAAAGAGGTTAGCCCTCCTAAAGGCGACTCAGAAATAAAAATTGGATTAATTGGTGCAGGAAATTTTGCTCAAGCAGTGATTTTGCCCACTATCAAAAAAGAAAAAGTTGTATTACACAGTGTGGCAAGTTTACAAGGCGTCAACTTAATGACCACCGGTCGAAAATTTGGTTTTCAAAAAATTGTTTCCGATGCAGAGGAAATCTTATCAGACAAAGAAGTGAATACTATAATAATTGCCACCCGGCATGACTCTCATGCCGAACTGGTGCTGAAAGGATTAAAATACGGAAAACAGGTCTTTGTGGAGAAACCTTTAGCAATAAATGAAGAACAACTTCAGGCAATAAAAGACGCGTATGTTTCTTCCCAACGCCATTTGATGGTTGGCTTTAATCGCCGATTCTCTCCACATGCCATTTATATTAAAGATTGTCTAAAAAGTATCTCTTCACCTTTAATCATGAATTATATCGTTAACGCGGGATCCATTAGCCCTGAACACTGGATTCAGGATCCTCAAGTAGGGGGAGGAAGAATAATAGGGGAGGTTTGTCATTTTATTGATTTAGTCCAATTTATCTCGGGAAGTGATCCAGTCTCAGTTTATGCATCTGCTATTAAAACTACTAACAAGATATACTCTAATCTGGATTCCCTTCACATTATTATTGATTTTGATAATGGATCAATTGCCAATATCACCTATCATGCGCTTGGGGATGTTTCGTTGCCAAAAGAATATTTTGAGGTTTCCGGGGGAGGAGTGACTCTGAAATTATATGATTTCAAGAGAACTGAATTCACCCGTAATGGGAAGACCAGAAAATTTAAGACAAAATCACAGGAAAAAGGATTTCATCAGGAATTCCAATCATTCTTCGAGAGCATCCGTCAAAATCGACCAACTCCGATTTCATTTTCCTCTTTATATGTAACGACTCTTACCACCTTTAGAATTATGGAATCACTTCAAACAGGATTAAAACTGGAAATAAAGTAATTCAGTAGGCCGAGAGAATATCTCTTGAAAATGTAAGG
>CAYMXZ010000436.1:0-1581 GCA_964394475.1 uncultured Caldithrix sp.
ATCTGACTTTTTTAAAAATTTGCCTTGGTTATATCATCGGCCGAGTTTTGGTGGCTCTGCTTTTAATGCCTGCTTATTATCGCGGTGAAGTTTCTACTGCTTATCATTTTTTAGGTCAGCGTTTTGGTCAAAAAATGAGAAATACCGCCAGCCTTACTTTTATTATTACCCGTTTATTGGCCGATGGTGTGCGTCTTTTTGCTACCGCTATTCCTCTGGCCATCATTTTGCGCAGCAGTAATTTATTCAATAACCTCAGCGATAAACAATTCTATGTATTAGCCATACTGGTTATTGGAATCATAACGATGATCTACACCTATATCGGTGGAATCCGCTCTGTTATCTGGATGGATGTTGTTCAGATGTTTATTTATATCGGTGGGGCGATTCTGGCGGGTATAATCATTTTCCAAAATTTACCAGAAGGAATAAATTCAATCTTTAATTATCCGGGAATATCCCCTAAATTTCAATGGTTTAACAGTGGTTTCTCTCTTACTTTTAAAGAATTTATTAAAGAACCTTATACTTTTTTTACGGCGTTGATTGCCGGAGCCATATTCAGCCTGGCTTCTCATGGGACAGATCAAATCATTGTCCAGCGTTCTTTGACTTGCAAAGATCTAAAATCCAGCCAGAAAGCAATCGCCTGGAGTGGTGTCGTGGTATTCTTTCAGTTCTTCTTATTTTTGTTCATGGGATTGATGCTATATGTTTTTTATAATGGTGCTACGCCCCAACAGCTCGGTTTAACCCGTTCCGATGGTATTTTCCCCAAGTTCATTATTGAAGAAATGCCTTCGGGTATCAGTGGTTTGATCATTTCTGCTTTATTCGCTGCCGCCATGAGTACCCTGGCCAGCAGTTTATCCAGTCTGGCCAGCGCTACCGTTCTGGATATTTATACTCCGTTGTTCGGAAAAGGCAAGACTGAGGCGGAACTATTAAAAATTTCGCGACGGGCAACTTTGGTTTGGGGAGTTATCCTGGGTGTAATTGCATTTTCTTTTATTGGTTTAAAGGGAACCGTCGTAGAAGTGGCTCTGGGAATCGCATCCTACACCTATGGAGGCCTGTTGGGCGTTTTTCTATTGGGATTATTCTCCAAAAAAGTTGAGCAAAGGGATGCTATCCTTGCCTTTTTTACCGCGTTAGTGGTGATGACTATTGTCATTCAACTCGCTCAGATAGCCTGGCCATTATATACCGTCATAGGAAGCGCCACAGCGGTGGGCACTGGAATTTTTAGCCATTGGTTTTTTAGAGTTTATATGAAAAAGAATATCTAAATCTTTTTAAGGAAATTGGTAGATATAAATAATTATTTATCTTATGTAATATAGTTAGATAACCAATGAATTGGAGTCCGTTATGCAGGTCAGCAATCTGGATTGGGCACTTGTCTTCCTCTATTTCCTCATTTCATTATTAGTGGGTCTTTACTATACGAAACGCGCCGGGAGTAATTTGGCGGAATTTTTTACTTCTGGTCGGAGTCTTCCCTGGTGGTTAGCCGGAACCAGCATGGTTGCCACTACTTTTGCGGCTGATACTCCTCTGGCAGTAACTGACCTGGTC
>CAYMXZ010000437.1:0-1546 GCA_964394475.1 uncultured Caldithrix sp.
GAACTGGTGCTATCAACTATTTAATTTTTTTAACGATTTACGGGTGCCAATTTTATTGCACGTGATCGATGCGAAAGATGCCAATCAACAGAAGAACATGTACTGCCCGTTAGGAGAGGGTCAAATTCCATATAAGAAAATTTTTAGTTTTATCAAAAAAAATCGAGTGGATTTAATCGAAGGGATTATTTTCGAATATCTGGATAAAATGAATACGCTAAAATCGCGGGAAAATCTGAATGCAATTCTGGCCGATTTAAAGTGATGGAAAAGAATATAAAAAAACGATAATTTTCGTGAACTGAACCGACTATCGTTTAATAATACGTAAAAATTCCTCGACCTCTGGAATGCCTCCCTGGTAGATTAAGTATCCGTTATAGGGTTCGCGTTCAGTGATTTCTCCGGCGATAGGAGTCAGCATGATTTCTTTCACTTTTTCCAAATCGTTGGTTTGTCCTAATACCCACCCTAACTTGACGTAGGCTACCTCTGGCAGCATATTGGCACAGGGGACCACTCCCAGCTCCATAATTTCTCGTCCCGTTTCATATACATACATTTGCACATAGCCCCATAAGGTTTGAACGGTCATATATACCGCAATACCTTTTTCATGAGCTTTTTTCAGTGAAGGATAAAGCGGTTTATTCACGTGTCCTAAACCGGTGCCGGCAATGATTATCCCTTTATAGTTGTTGTCAATCAGCGATTCTATGATATCTGGCTGCATGTTGGGATAATAATAGACAATTGAGACGCGCTCTTCGAAACTGGTGTTCACAATCACATTTCGATCAGCACGACGACGATTGTAGTCCGTTCGTAAGGGGGTGATTTTTTGCCGGTCTACCATGGCAATTGGAATGTCGCCGATGGTGCGGAAAGTGGAGCGATAGCTGGAGTGCATTTTGCGAACCCGGGTTCCTCGATGAAGTAATCCATACTGATCTGAAGTAGGACCAAACATACAGACCATGATTTCAGCGATATCACTCTCGGCGGCAGTTTTTACGGCATGAATCAGATTCAAAGCGGCATCAGAAGAAGGGCGGTCGGAGGAGCGCTGTGAACCCACCATGACTATGGGAACCGGGGATTTTTGTACCATAAACGATAAAATAGCGGCGGTATGATGCATCGTATCCGTTCCATGGCCAATGACAATTCCATGGATACCTTTTTCGATTTCCCGGCCGATGGCCTGCGCTGTACCAATCCATTGTTCTGGTCCCATATTCTCGGAGAACACTCCGTACAGTTTTTCAGTTTCCAGATTGCAAATGTCCGCCAGTTCCGGAACAGATCCGTAAAGTTCACCAGGGGAAAAGGCCGGAATCACTGCACCAGTGCGATAGTCTAATCGGCTGGCAATGGTGCCACCGGTACCCAGAAGCTTTACCTGCGGTTTTTTCGGATCAAAAGGAAATTTCTTTTCGGGAATCTTATAATGAGCTTCTTTTCGCCCAATTTCTCTGATTTCATGAATGAGAGCAGTATGAATGCCGACGTTATAGCCATTATGAAATTTTAAAACGATATGATG
>CAYMXZ010000438.1:0-1535 GCA_964394475.1 uncultured Caldithrix sp.
ACCAATAACTATTTAAAAAACTAACTCGCAAGGTATCCCTGATTTTCTCTGACCCATAGGTTCGAAAAAGCAAAGGTTCAGTGGGATAATTATCTGTCACCGAGATGGTCATTAATTTGTGCCATTGACGACTGGCGGAAGGTTTTAGAGAATCTCCATGTAATTGCACATAATGCACTTTAAACATCACTTTATATTCCACTCCGCTTAGACCAGTATCGATGGTGACATAATTATTAAAATCATCAAAGTCATCAAAACGGCCTGAATCATTAGGTTCACTTTGCAAAACGAGTGAAAAATTGGTTAGAATCTTGGCCGAGGAAGTATCAGTCGTCACTTCATCAAAATATAATGCGCTGGCCTGTTCGATATAAGATGTAATAAGGGATAATGCTTCCAGGCGATATCTATTTTGAGCCAGAGACACATCATTCTGGTTGATACTGCTATTTAAATTGAGTACGGCCAGGCTAAGTAAACTCAGCGCTCCTAAAGTGAGTAGCATTTGGCCAGTATTCATACTTATCCTCCTTGATCAATTAATCCTCAGTGGTTACTGAAGCGACTTCATTCAAAGTGGTTAAACCCTGCTTAACCCTTTCTCGCCCGGCGGCTCGCAGATTATGCATCCCTTCTTTCGCCATTTGTTCCTTTATCGCTTCTTCATTAATGTCCGTACCAGTCTCAAAAATCAACCGGCGGATGGCTTTACTGAAGTAAAGAGTCTCATGAATAGCAACTCGACCTTTGTAGCCATTGTGACATTTATTACAGCCCACAGCTTCATAAAAAACCGTTTTCTTTACTTCTTCCTCCGTAAAACCCAGGCTTAACGGAAATACCGGATCTATTTTTTGAATGGGCTTTTTGCAGTATTCGCACAATCGTCGTACCAATCGCTGGGCAATTACAATATTGATAGCATAGGCAATCAAAAAAGTTTCTACTCCCATCTTATACAATCGCGAAACGGCGCTGGGAGCGTCATTGGTGTGCAGGGTCGAAAATGTTAAGTGACCGGTATTTGCCAATTTGATAGCGGTTTCGGCGGTCTCTTTATCACGAATCTCTCCAACCATTACCACATCCGGGTCGTGTCGCAAAATGGATCGCAGTGCTCTTTCAAAATCATTTTTCGGACTGATTTTTATTTGACGCGCTCCGTTAATGATGTATTCCACCGGATCCTCAACCGTCAGGACATTGATTTCCGGGCGCATGATATAATTCAAGGCCGCAATCAAAGTCGTGGATTTACCGCTACCAGTTGGTCCGGTAACAATGATCATTCCCTGCGGCTTAGAAATGGCTTTTACAAAAAATTCTTTGGCGTTCCCCTGGAAACCCAGTTTTTCCAGATCAGTAATTACCTTGCGGTCATCCAGAATACGGATGACGATACTTTCTAATTTTTGCTGGAATTCTTTTCCGACGATGGGAATAACAGAAACACGAAAGCGGATCATGTACCCGTTCACTTTACGCTGGATAAAACCGTCCTGCGATTTTTCTCTCTCGAAGCGGTCCACATT
>CAYMXZ010000439.1:0-1507 GCA_964394475.1 uncultured Caldithrix sp.
AACCAGTCTGACTGGCAATTTCTCCAAATGGATAGTAGTTGGCGCTCCAGCCTGAGCTAGTCATAGTTCGAGCAGAACCCAAATGGTCGTTCAGATAATAATCAATGGTTTTGTCGGAATTGATTCTGGCAATACGCTGATTGTTTCCATAAACATACTCAGCCACCAGATTTCCCAATCCATCATATTTTAAAATTACATTTTTATACACGGTCTTAATATTAGTCGGCGAAATTTAATTTGAATATATTTGAAATTTGAAATAAATGATTAAATAAAAAACTGTCGTCTTATTATACCTATTTTACTAATCACTAAGCAACATCAAAATTACTGGTAGTAAAATAGCAGTGCAGCCAATGATTATAAAAATTAATGAGATAAAACGAGCCTTCTTTCCAAGCAGAACTTCACCGTTTATTACGATTCTAGATTTTCGAAATCCGTTAGATGCCGTAATTAAAAAATAGATCCCAACGAAGATTACACTTACCATTAATAGCCAATTTAGCATTTCTCACCTATTTTATTAATCCTAAAAGTGATAAAATAAAACCAATTAGAAACACTATCCCTAAATACCGGAATTCTTTTTTCTCATTTAATAATTGACTATCTGTTAATTTCCTTTTATAAAATATTTTAATGATAATTTCGGGTTTTAAAAAAAACATGTATGTTAAAATTCCAAGAACTATCACAAGAGTAGTGTCCATTATCCTTCCCAAAGTTAGATATATTATTCCAATTTATTTATTTTCCTGCATTTTATCCCACATAGCCTGCGGTGATTTACTTGTATCTATTCCTAAAGCAGAATGCATGAGGCTACGTACTATTGCTCCCTCAGGATTTGAATATAATCCATCTACTTCAATAGAAGGGACAACATTGGTAGCATCGGCGGGTGCTTGTCCCGTCTGATTGTTCATATTGAGATTTTCTTTAGGAGGATGGCTCATATCAAGCAGAGTTTTTTCTTCTTTAAATCCACCTCCAAAACCTGAACCTACTCCAACACTGATGCCAATCTCAATTTGCTTATTAACTGATAGTGCACTTATTTGTTTGATATCAAGGGGATTTGTTACCTTTTCGATGTCCTTCCAAGGTACTGAAATAGAAGAGATACCTGTTACAAAACCTTGACTTTTTGTCCCAACCACATAACCAGTAATTCCATCTTTTAGCTGACCAGTATAATATGTCCCTGATGCATACAAAGCGCCACCCAGTCCTTTTGTGAATTTTGAACCACCAAAACCATAACTCCCCTTCACTTTAAAACCAGTGCTCAAATCATATGCTAAAGTCAAATTTAAATTTATATTAAACCATCCACCAAAACCTACACCTCCTAGACCAATTTTAATACCATCTTTGCCTTGAGGATCAACATGAATTTGTGGATTGTTATAACAATAACTGTAAGGAGAAAAGGATTGATATTTTATTGATTCCGGATCCACACTCAGCCACCTCCCAATCTCCGGATCGTAGTATCTTG